>WANG01000151.1 GCA_015521945.1 Candidatus Hydrothermarchaeota archaeon | reverse complement strand
GGTTAGCTGCAGCTTTTCATAAATTTTATTTCAGCTCTGAAGGGGCAACTAATGAGCGGCAGAGATTTTCACTTTGCTGGGCTACAGCCCCACCTGAGGTGAGGCATTGCCTATGAGCAAGTAGAGTTCAGCACCACATAGGCGCCTTCTGGCTTTTAAAGACCTGCTCGCAGGTTAGAGGAGACCCCACCCTACATCCCAGAGCAACGGCGAAGAAAACCTCAGCCCTTCTTTATCTTTCTGCTGAGCTTCTCCACCACCTCCCTTATGCCCTCCCCCGTGTATATGTCAAAGCCCTCCCCGTTCCTCAGGATTGCGTAAACATCCTGCCACGCCCCCCGCCTCTGCACCCTCAGGGGCTCCTCCACCTCAACCTCCCCCCGCACAGGAAAGTGCACCGTCAGGTGCTCAATCCTCCCCGAGGGGTCCTTGTTCAGGTAGAGCCGCACGTTCATTGAGTTGACCCTGCCGAAGAAGTAGTCAATCCCTTTCTCAAACCCGGCGCCTGCGAGGGCGCTTATCACCTGCTCAGGCAGCTCGCTGGTTCTGCACCCGCACAGCGCCCCGCAGGTCTTCTGCAGCGCCCTGACCCTCTCAGCCACCCTCTGGAACACCTCGGGAGGCGCGCCCACTATCACCTCCGAGTCCCTGTAGCCTCCCAGCATCCTCGCACCCCCGCACAGGAAGCTCACGTTGGGGCTGCCCGTCTTCAGGGGCTCAGCTACTGCCTCGCCGCACACCGCCACCTCGCCGGCGAACTTCGCCCTGATTCCGCCGAGCATCGTGGCGATCTCCATAACCTGCCTCGGGGTGGCTATCATCAGCACCACATCGGGCTCCTCAATCTTCTCCACGGGAGCAACGAGCACCGCTCTGGTCTCGGCTGGCTGAATCCTGGGCTGCAGGTCAAGGTAGGCTGGCTCCTGGAATCCCAGGGCAACCAGGGAGAGGTGGCACTCCTCATCCTCAGCCCTCATCAGTATAGTCTCCCCTCTCGCAGCCCTCATAACGAACTCGCAGAACTTGCCCCGCCTCTCTGGGACAGGGTAACCCTCGGGCACCTCCCTGAAGAGCTTCACCCCCACTAAGTGGTACCTGCTCCCGAAGTAGGCTCTGATTTCCTCCTCCATGGCTCAGTCCTCAAACTTTGGCACCGATATGTATATCTCGTAGGTCCGCTCGTCCAGCTTCTTTATCTCCCTGACCACGTATCCTCGCCCCTCCTCCTCCAGGCTTCTGGGGATGCTCTCCACAGCCGGCGGGTAGTCCACTATCACCTTCAGCTCCCCGCCTCCCGCGTACCCCATCTCCTCAGCCTTTATCTTGGTGTAAACGAAGGTGTCCGGGCACCTCTCACCTCTCAGGTCAAGAACTTCCACACCTACACCTCCTGCTCCTCTGAGCCACCCACAGCGCACACCTCCTCCACGGGCCTGGGCACGAACTCCCTGCCGCAGGCGGTGCAGTCGTCTCTCCTGCGCACCCTCACCTTATCAAAGCTCATGCTCTCCACGTTTATTATCAGGAGCGCATCCTTCAGCCCGATTTCAAGCCCCGCGAGGTAGCGTATCGCCTCCGTTGCCTGAATCGCGCCCACAAGCCCAACAACCGAGCCCAGTATGCCCGCCTCCCTGCAGGTGGGCACCATCCCTGGAGGTGGCGGCTCCGGGAACACGCACCTGAAGCAGGCGGTCTCCCCCGGCAGGATGCTCATCGCCCTGCCCTCGTACATGAGGGCGGCGCCGTGGAAGAGGGGAATCCCGAGCACCGCAGCCGCATCGTTAACAGCATACCTCACTGCAAAGTTGTCGGTTCCGTCAACGATGGCTGAGTATCCCTTCAGCAGCTCAAAGGCGTTGTCATAGGTCACCTTCTCACAAATCGCCTCAACCTTTATCTCGGGGTTTATCTCCATCAGCCTCTCGGCGGCAGCCTCAGCCTTGAGCCTGCCCACCTCTTCAGGGGTGTAGAGGAACTGGCGGTTCAGGTTGCTCAGCTCCACCCTGTCAAAGTCAAAGAGGTGAATCTCTCCCACCCCGGCGAGGGCAAGGTAGGTGGATGCCGGGCACCCGAGTCCACCCGCACCGGTAACCGCCACCTTTGCCTGCTTCAGCCTGAGCTGCTGCTTCGTGCCAAAGTCAGGAAGTATAAGCTGCCTGGAGTAGCGCTTTATCTCATTCAGGTTCATCCTTCGCCTCCTTCAGGTACTCCTTTATCTCCCTGACGAACTGGCTGCCCAGCGCCTCCATGCGCAGCTCAAACTCCTCTCCTAAGGGCTCGCCCCTGCCGATTCCCGGGCAGTCCTCCGCGCACCTCATCCTCAGCACCAGCTCGTCGGCGTATATCAGCCCGTCAAACAGGAAGGGGTACATCCTGCAGGAGATGGGCTTCACACCCAGGGAGTGGAGCTCACACTCAAGCTCCTCGTTCAGGAAGATGCACCTTCCATCTCTCTCCTTCAGCCTGAAGAGCCCCCGCTCTGGCCTGAGAACCGCAAACTCCTCGGGCTTCTTCCCCGTAGCCTTGGATATCCTCTCAATGCCCTTGGCGGTAACCACCCTGCCCCCGGTGCAGCACTTTGCTCCGCACTCCCTGTAAACGCAGGTGAAGCGCTCAACCTTCTGGGGAGAGTACAGCAGCACGGCTCAGCCTCCGGACACTGCGGGCAGGATGCTTATGACGTCGTCCTCCTCAACCTCGGTATCCAGCCCCTTCTTGAAGCGCACGTCCTCGTTGTTGTGGAATATGTTTATGAACTGCTTAATCTCGCCGTTCTCCACAACCTTCTCCAAGAATCCAGGCCTCTCCCTGTCTATGTTCTCCAGCACCTCCCGCACCGTCTTTCCCCTTGCGGTTATCTCGGGTCTGCCATCGCTGAACTTCCTGAGGGGCGTTGCCAGCCTAACGGTTACCACACTACCACCTCCTTCTTCTGCTCAATCAGCTTTCTGAACTCCTCAAGGTCAGCCTTTATAACCGGCGGCTCCTGCAGGTAGCTGTGGAGCACATCCTGGGTCTTGAGCCCGTTGCCCGTGATGTAGGCGACCACCCTCTCGTCCCTGTCAATCTCCCCCTCCTCAACCAGCTTCTTCAGGGTGCCTATAACCACCCCGCCAGCCGTCTCCGTGAATATCCCCTCGGTTCTCGCCAGCAGCTTTATCCCCTCAATAATCTCCTCATCGCTCGCCGCCCCCGCGCTGCCGTCGGTTTCCCTGAGGACCTTGAGGGCGTAGCTGCCGTCCGCGGGGTTGCCTATTGCCAGGCTCTTCTCTATGGTTTTTGGCTTAACCGGCTTTATGGCGCCTCCCGTGCGGAAGGCGGTGGTCACGGGTGAGCACCCCTCGCTCTGGGCGGCGGTCATCCTGGTGCTCACCTCATCAATCACCCCTATGGTTTCCAGCTCCTTCAGCCCCCTGTAAACCTTGGTGAGCAGGGAGCCGCTCGCAACCGGCACCACCGCCCTGTCGGGAGCCTCCCACCCGAGCTGCTCTGCCACCTCGTACCCCAAGGTCTTTGAGCCCTCGGCGTAGTACGGGCGCAGGTTGATGTTCACGAAGCCCCAGTTGTAGTAGCCGGCTATCTCGGTGCACAGCCTGTTCACGTCGTCGTAGTTGCCCTCAACGCTCACCAGCCTGGGGGAGTACGCGAGGGTCTGAACCACCTTCCCCAGGTTCAGGTTCGCCGGTATGAATATGTAGCACTTCAGCCTCGCCTTTGCGGCATGCGCTGCCACGCTGCTCGCTAAGTTGCCAGTGGAGGCGCAGCCCACGGTGTCAAACCCGAACTCTATCGCCTTGCTGACAGCCACGCTCACAACCCTGTCCTTGAAGGAGAAGGTGGGGTTCACGGAGTCGTTCTTTATGTACAGCTCCCTTATCCCAAGCTCCTCAGCCAAGTTATCAGCCCTGTGCAGGGGGGTGAAGCCGGCGTGAAGGTCAACTATGCACGAGCCAGATGAAACGGGCAGAAGCTCCCTGTAGCGCCACAGGGTGGGCGGGCGCTTCTGCACCACCTCCCTGCTGAAGCGCTCCTTTATCTCCTCATAATCATACTCAGCCTCCAGAGGACCAAAGCATTCCTCGCATATGCTCAGCGCCTCTGCAGGATAGCGCTTTCCGCAGTTTCTGCAGCGCAAACCGATAAGAGTCATTGCATCACCGTGATGGTGGGGACGTGTAACATTGTGCATATTTTCTGTAATCTCAAATTACTGCAGGTAATTAAAAAACAGAAAAGCAGGAGCAACTCCCATCAGCAGGAGCTGTGGGAGATTGCCCCCTCTGGGCAGGCTTCGGTGCAGGCGCAGCACTCCACGCAGTCGTCCAGGTTCACCACGGTGCTCTTGCCCTCGTCGTTCATCTCGTAAACCGAGGAGGGGCATGCGTCCACGCAGGTGCCGCATCCCGCACACAGATTCTCATCAATGCTTATCTCAACCATGCCGCATTCCTCCTGTGTCTCCTCCAACAACTCAACCTTCACATGCTTATTTAAACTTTTCGGACAGGTATGCGGGGGGTGGGATTTGAACCCACGAAGGCACTGAGCCAGCAGATCTTAAGTCTGCCCCCTTTTCCGCTCGGGCACCCCCGCTTTTTCATTACCCTCAGGCTTCACGTGCTCAAGCTTTCAGCCCGCAGCAGGGCTTTGAACACCAGCTTGGCAGCCAGCACGGGGGTGTAGGCGTCAATGCCCGGTATCACTTCAGTAACATCCAGAGCCGCAAGCTTCACGTGCCTCAGGAACTCCAGCACCTCCACAGCCTCGGTGTAGGAGTACCCCGGGGGCTCCGGGTTGCCCACACCCCTCGCCTCCTTGGGGTCAAGGAAGTCCATGTCAATGGACAGGTAAACCCTCCTGCCCCTGAGGCTCTCGGCCAGCTCCTCAGCCAGCTCTCTCGCCTCCACGCCGAACCTGAAGACCCTGACCCCCATCCTCTCGGCGCTCCTGAGCTCCTCACGGCAGGCGCTCCTCACCCCTGCAACCACCAGGTTCTCGCACCCCACAGCCTCGGCGGCTCTCCTGAGGGTGCAGGCGTGGGAGTGGGGGTTTTCCAGGTAGGAGTCCCTGAAGTCAAGGTGTGCGTCAAGAGCCACAAGCGCCTCTGGCTTCACGGCGGCGGCAGCGAAGGCGGTTATGGTGTGCTCCCCCCCGAGCATGACCGGCACAGCCCCTTCGCCCAGCATGCTCAGAGCCTCCTCCACCCGCCTCGCGGTGGCTGCGGGGCTTCCGTGGCTCACCTCCACGTCGCCTGCGTCGGCGATGTCAAGGCTGAGGAGGTCAGCCCCCTCAAGCATGTCGTAGTCCTCCATCTCAGCCGAAGCCGCCCTTATGGCAGCCGGCGCATCCCTTGAGCCGCAGCGGTAGGTCTGGGAAGAGTCGTAGGGTATCCCCAGCACCACGTACCTCGCATCCGTACCCGGGCGTCTCCTTCCGAAGGTGGGGGTGAGCACCTCAGCGCACCCTCGTCAGCTTGCGCCTACCCATCGCAACTATGTACTCAACCTCTGCGCCCTCGGTGAGCTCGCCCTCAATCTCTCCCTCCCCCGGCATCTTCGTCTCAAACATCTCGTAACTTTCCAGGTCCATAATCTGTACGGTGTCACCCATTATGGAAATAACCTGCCCCGTGCGTCGCTCAATCACAGGAAACTCAACCTTTGCGTCAACCGGCGCAACCAGCGTGCGCTTGACACCGTCAAACAGCCCTATGCCCACCACGTTTGCCTTGGCATGCCCGTGCTTGCCCGTCTTTGCCGTGGAGTAGCTCACCACCTTGCACGGCTCACCATCAATGAGCACGTACTTGCCGACCTTGATCTCTCTGACCTCACCACTTCTGGTTGACATGATTCATACCTCCTAAAAAACAGAGAAAAAAGAGGGGAGAGGGGGGCTTACACACAGCCAGTGGGCTTTGGCAGACCCGCTATCTTGCACGCCTGCTTTGCTGGACCGTTGGGGAAGAGCTTGTATATGTACTTCAGGTTGCCCTTCTCGGGGCCCAGCTTCTTGCCCACTTCCTTCACCAGGATTCTTATCATCGGGGCAATCTGGTACTGCTGGTAGTACTCACGCAGGAAGTTCACTATCTCCCAGTGCTCATCTGTGAGTTCAATGCCCTCCTCTCTGGCAAAAGCCTCGGCAACCTCCTTGTCCCACTGGCTCGGGTCCTTCAGGAACCCGTCCTCATCCAGCTCCAGTTCTCTATCTCCCACTTTAAGCGTCTTCGCCATCACTACCACCACTTAAAACTGCGCTTAGTGGTATTTAAATTTTTCTATTTACCATCCCGGGGGAGGCGGAGCACTCTGACACCGGCACCTGTGCCCAGGTGCACCTCGCTCACCATCTCCGGGCAGAAGATGCCGTTCTCCACCACGCCAGTGATGCGGTTTATCCTGGCTTCAAGCGCCTCAGGTTCGCCTATCTCCCCGAAGTCCGCATCCAGGATGTAGTGTCCGTTGTCGGTCACCACGGGTCCCGCCTTTCCGGAGCCCGTTCTCAGGCTCACCCTCCTCGCCCCCATTCCCATGAGCGCCCTCTCGGCTGGCTTCCAGGCGAAGGGGAGCACCTCAACAGGTACGGGCATGCTCAGCCTCTCCACCAGCTTGCTCTCGTCGGCAACAACCACAAACCGCTTGGCGCAGGAGGCCACAACCTTCTCCCTGAGCAGAGCCCCTCCACCCCCCTTCACCAGCTCAAGCCCCTCCGTGAGCTGGTCGGCTCCATCTATGGCGATGTCCACCTCGGGGTGCTCCTCCAGGGTGCTCAGCTTCAGCCCGAGGGACGTGGCAAAAATCCTGGTATCTGCGCTGGTTGGTATGCCTGTTATCCTCACCCCCTCCTGCCTCACCCTCCTGCTGAGCGCCACCAGCACGTGCTTGGCGGTGGAGCCTGTGCCCAGCCCCACCACATCCCCATCCTGCACCAAGGATGCGGCGCTCTCGGCGGCGATGCGCTTCAGCTCCTCCGTGCTCACCTCAGCACCCTCCCGAAAGCTCTGAGCCCCCGCCTGAGGTGCTCC
>WANG01000150.1 GCA_015521945.1 Candidatus Hydrothermarchaeota archaeon | reverse complement strand
CCCCAGCTCAGCCCTGAGGGAGCACACCTTCGGGAAGGTGTCGGTGGTCATTATCGCCCTCGCCGCAGCCTCGCTCCCCTGAGGGGAGCCCACGAGCCTCCGTGAGCACCTCACCGCCAGCTCCTCCACCCTGCGCAGCTCAAGCCTCCTGCCTATAACCCCCGTGCTCGCCACCAAGTACTCCTCCGCAGAGCCTCCCAGAAGCCTCGCCGCTATCCCGCACATCTCCTTAGCATCCCGCACCCCCTCCTCCCCCGTGAAGGCGTTGGCGCACCCCGAGTTTGCTATGATGCCCCTCACCCTGCCCGCCGCATGCTCCGCAGACACCAGCAGGGGCGCCGCCTTTATGGCGTTTGAGGTCACCATCAGGGAAGCCACAGCTGGAGTACTGCACTCAACCAGCGCGACCCCGTACCTCCCATCCCGCTCCCCCCAGGCTCTGAACCCGGGAACGCAGACTCCCCTGGAGGTGGGCACCAGCTCAGGCACCCCCCACCACCTCCGTGCCCCCGTGCTCACCTCCTAAGATAGCCGCCCTTATCCTCTCCACCTCACCCCTCACAACCACCGCCCTTAGGCCGTGCTCCTTTATGACCCTAACCGCCTTTGGGTCAACGATGGTGCTCGCACCCGCGGTGTGCACGCTGCCCACGAGCTCCTCAAGCTCCTCCGCCCTTATCCTGGCGTACTTAACCGCCTCCGGGAACCTCTTCGGGTCAGCCGAGTAAACTCCATCCACATCCGTGGCGACAACCAGCACCTCGGCACCAAGCCTAACAGCCAGCATCGCCGCAACCGCATCCGTGGTGTGCCCGGGCTCCGTGCCCCCCATGACGATGACCCTGTCCCACTCCGGGAGCTCCTCCAAGGAGCGGGGTATGCGCTGATGCGCACGCTCTCCCAAGGCGAGGGCAATCAGGCGGGCGTTCATCCTGGTAACCGCTATCCCCAGCTCATCGCACACCTCCTGCGAAGCCCCGAGCTCGGAGGCGCACCTTATGTACTCCCTCGCCACCCTTCCGCCACCGACAACCACCGCCACCCTGTAGCCCCTGTCAACCACCCCGGTGAGCATGCGCGCGAACTCCCGCATGAACCCCAGCTTCGGTGCTGGAGACGCTGCAACTGAGCCTCCGAGGCTTATAACCGCTCTCAATTCTCTCACCACGTTAACCTGCTATGCAGGATTCGCTACCAGCATTACTTAAGCTTTGCTGGTATTTTGCGGTGGTGTTAATGTCAGTATCCTCGGTTGAGCTGCACAGACTGAAGAGGGAGATAGAGTTTCTTGAGAGCAAGAAGGGCAGGGGCACCGAGCTCATAACCCTGTACATACCCCCCAACAAGAACCTGGCAGATGTTATGGCGCAGATGCGGGAGGAGTACTCCCAGGCGATGAACATAAAGAGCGCCCGCACCAGGAAGAACGTGCAGTCCGCCATAGAGGTTATAATGCAGCGCCTGAAGCTATTCAAGCGCCCCCCGGAGAAGGGGATGGTGCTGCTCGCTGGAGTTGTGCCTAAGGGGACCAAGGACAAGATGGAGGTGTACATCATAGAGCCCCCGGAGCCCCTGACCACCTACCTCTACCGTTGCGACTCCCGCTTCCTGCTGGAGCCCATAAAGGAGATGCTGACCGAGCGCGGGAGCTACGGGCTGCTGCTGGTGGACAGGAACGAGGCTACGGTGGGGATGCTGCGGGGCAAGAGAATTGAGACGCTGCGCAGGATAATCTCCAACGTGCCCAGGAAGCACGGCCGCGGAGGGCAGAGCCAGCGCAGGTTTGAGAGGCTGATAGAGATAGCCGCCCACGAGTACTTCAAGCGGGTCGGGGAGAAGGCGAGCGAGGTCTTCCTCAACGAGCCCGAGCTGAAGGGGGTCATCGTGGGAGGTCCAGGTCCCACAAAGGAGTTCTTCGTTAACGCCGACTACCTGCACCACGAGGTGAAGAAGAAGATAATAGGGGTAGTGGACACCTCCTACACCGACGAGTTCGGGCTCACCGAGCTGGTTGACAAGGCGGGTGAGCTGCTGGAAGAGATGGAGATAGTGAGGGAGAAGAAGCTGGTGCAGCGCTTCCTGCAGGAGGTGGTCAGGGACGGCGGGCTTGCCGCCTACGGGATTGAGGAGGTGAGGAAGTACCTGAGGATGGGAGCCGTGGAGGTGCTCCTGTTCTCCGAGGACGTGGAGAGCTACAGGGTGAAGATAGTGTGCGGCAACTGCGGGCACGAGGAGGAGCGCACCACCTCAAGCCTCAGGGAGCTGGAGCAGAGGCTCGCCAACGAAAGGTGCGGCAAGTGCGGGGAGCAGGCGCTGAGCGTTGAGAGCTTCAGGAGCACCCTTGACGAGCTGAAGGAGCTTGCAGACCAGACCTCGGCTCAGGTTGAGGTCATCTCCACCGAGACCGAGGAGGGGCAGCAGCTCAGGAGCTTCGGAGGGGTGGCTGCAATACTGCGCTACAGGCCGGAGGGTTAGCGGTGCTGGATGTGGTGCTTGAGGAGGCTGAGAGGCTTCTCGCGGGGGTGCTGGGGGATGTGGAGCCCGCGCTGCAGGAGCCCAGAGGCGGATACGGGGACCTCGCCTCGGCGGCGTGCTTCTCCTTGGCGAAGGCGCGCAGGAAGGCGCCCGCCGAGCTTGCGGAGGAGCTGGTGAGGGAGCTGGACCTCACCGGCGCCAGGTTCATCGCCCGCGCCGAGGCGCTCAACGGCTTCATAAACTTCCACTTCAACTACCCCGAGCTTGCCAGAGCCACCTTGGAGAGGGTTGCCGGAGAGGGGAGGAGCTACGGTAGGGGCAGGAGGAGGGGTAAGGTAATACTGGAGCACACCTCCGCCAACCCCGATGGACCCCTGCACATAGGGCACGGGAGGAACGCCATAATAGGGGACTCCTTGGCCAGGATTATGCGCTTCGCCGGGTATGAGGTTGAGACCGAGTACTACCTGAACGACATGGGCAGGCAGCTGGCGGTGGTGGTGCTGGGGCTCAGGAGGCTGGAGCTTGACAGGGAGGTGAAGCAGGACCACGCCATAGCCAGGGTGTACGTTGAGGCGAGCAGGATGGTGGAGGAGAGGGAGGAGCTGCAGGAGGAGCTCTCAAGGCTGATGCGTGCCTACGAGGCTGGGGATGAGGCGACCGTAAGGGAGTTCAGGGAGGCTGCGGAGTACTGCATGCAGGGGATAAGGGAGACGCTGCGCAGGCTGGGGATTCACCACGACATCACCGTGTGGGAGAGCGAGTTCGTGCGCAGCGGGAGCGTGCAGAGGGTGGTGGAGAGGCTGGAGGCTACGGAGCACGCCAGGCGGGATGAGGTGCTCTACCTTGACCTGAGCAGCTTCGGCATAGAGAAGGAGCTGGTGCTCTGCAGGAGGGACGGCACCATGCTCTACGCCACCAGGGACATCGCCCACCACCTCTGGAAGGCTGAGCGGGGCAGAGCCATAGACGTGTGGGGCGCCGACCACAAGCTGCTGGCGGAGCAGATGCGGGCGGTGATGCGCATACTGGGCGCACCTGAGCCGGAGTTCGTGATTCACGAGTTCATAACCCTCCCCGAGGGCAGCATGTCCACCCGCAGGGGCAGGTTCATATCCATGGACGAGCTGCTTGATGAGGCGGCTGAGAGAGCCCTGCGGGAGGTGGAGCGCAGGAGGGGTGACAGGCCGGAGGAGTTCAGGAGGAGGGTGGCCGAGCAGGTTGCCGTTGGAGCCGTCAGGTATGCCATGGTGAGGGTTGCACCGGAGAAGCACGTGAAGTTCCGCTGGGAGGAGGTGCTGGACTTTGAGCGTCAGGGGGCTCCCTTCATACAGTACGCCCACGCCAGGGCGTGCAGAATCCTGGAGAAGGCGGAGCTTCCGGGTGAGTACACCGTGGGGGAGCTCTCGGAGGAGGAGCGCATCTTAGTGAAGCTGGTCGCCTCCCTGCCGGTGGTGGTGGACAGGGCTGCGGAGGAGCTCAAGCCCTCGCTGCTCGCCGGCTACCTGCTGGAGCTCGCCACCGCCTTCCACAGCTTCTACAGCTCAGCCAGGGTGCTGGGCTCGGAAAAGCAGGACTTCAGGCTGAGGCTGGTGGATGCGGTGAGAATCACCCTGGCAAACTCCATGGAGCTCCTGGGAATACCCGTGCTGGAGGAGATGTAATGCAAATGCGGGCGCCGGGATTTGAACCCGGGCTACAAGCGTGGCAGGCTCGTGTACTAGCCAGGCTATACTACGCCCGCTCCGGTTGTATGGTTTACACCCTAACCTCTTAAAATTTGAATGGGATGCAGAGCCATGGAGGTAATGAGGAGAGCC
This sequence comes from Candidatus Hydrothermarchaeota archaeon, assembly GCA_015521945.1. GTDB lineage: Archaea > Hydrothermarchaeota > Hydrothermarchaeia > Hydrothermarchaeales > BMS3B > JAADFH01. The sequence continues at coordinate 461 of WANG01000150.1, read as the reverse complement.
GAGGGTGCGGCGAGGCTGGGCAGGTGGGTGCTGGGGGAGCGGCGTGTACCAACGCCCTGCGTGATGAGCTGGGTGTTTCCCGGTGCTCCTGGGGGTGAGGTGCACGTTGCCCCCGCATGGGTGCGCACCTCGCGGAGACCCCTGGTGGTGCACCACGGGGTGCTCAGGGGCATGAGCCTGCGCGGGGGTGGAGAGCTCGGGCTCCTGCCCCAGGCTTCGGCGAGGCTGAGCACCTTCAGGGGCGTGGTTGAGAGGTGGGCGGAGGAGGTGCTCGCCCTGGGTGAGGCGCACCCCGAGAGCGGGGTGATGCTTGACGGGTGGCACTTCCCTGAGCTGTGGCGGAGGGTTGCGGAGAGGTTCAGAAGCAGGTGCATGCTGGGCATAGCCCACGCGGGTGAGCTCTGCACCAAGCCCAGGCTCCTCGTCACCGCCGTAACCGGGGTCAGGGAGCTCGCCTCCAC
>WANG01000149.1 GCA_015521945.1 Candidatus Hydrothermarchaeota archaeon | reverse complement strand
GCCTTCTGCTGCACTATCTGCTTTATTATGCCCTTCCTGGCAACCACCACGTAGGCGAAGATGAACAGCAGGATTATTGGTATTATGGTGTTGATAAGCGAGTCAGCTATGAGCATCTTCGCCAGCCCTGGCTGCTTGGTGCCGTACAGCTTCTCCGCCATGGTGAAGGCGGGCCTCGGGAAGATGTAGTTCCTCAGAAGCTGGTCAAACCAGCCACCTATGTCCACGAATATCGCCTGTCCGAATATCATGGTGGTGAGAGCTATCACAGACGTGCCGTTGCCCTCGCCTATCTTGTAGAGGGTACCGGAAGCGCAGCCGCCCGCAAACACCATTCCTATCCCGAAGAGCAGCCCGCCGATGAGCTCGTGCGGACCCAGCGGACCCGGGTGGAAGGTGCTCAGCCTGTACTCCGCAAGTATCGCCATGATAACGCTGAACACAGCCATGGCTATCATTATGCCCACGAACATCCTGGTAACACCGATGGCGATGAGGTCACGCCACGCCGAGGCGAAGCAGAACCTGCCCCACTGCAGAAGCAGACCGTATGCGACACCAAACCACAGGTAGGTGACGATGTACATGTACACCGGGTGGACACTGTAGTACCACAGGCTCACTATCAGCATCAGTCCCAGTATAGAAAACGCCCAAAACATTCTCTTCCTGTCACTGTCGTCTGCCATCTCATCCCTTCCTCCTTAAGGTTATGTGTGGCATCGTGTAGCACTATACCCTCCTCCTATTTAAATTTTTCGAAAGGGGTGTCTGCTGGGTGAATATGCACATGCAGGCGATTTTTGCGTTAATTATCCTTATTCGTGCTCGTGTGCTTCTGTTATTAATCCCAAACACGGTAGTGCTGTAAACTGCATAAGCGTGCGGTTTTATCCACGGCGTAGCGTAGCAGGCATTTTTTTAAGTGCAGAAGTAGAACTGGTATCATGAGCAGGGTAAAGGTGGTAAGGCGTGGCGAGTGTGAGGCTGAAATAAACCCCGGCTCCGGGGCAATAAGGCTGCTGCTCAGAAGCGGGCTGATGGAGTGCATGCTGGTTGAGGTGGAGGCGGGCAGGGAGATACCCATGGAGTACTCCCATCCCGGCGAGGAGCTCAGGCTGGTGCTTGAAGGCGAGATTGAGGTTGAGGTGGAGGGGGAGCGCCACCTGCTCCGCCGGGGCGACTTCATGTGGTTTGACTCCAGCCAGAAGCACCGCATAAGGAACCCGGGTAAGGTTAGAGCCGTGTACTTCTCAGCCAACACCCCGCCGGCGATGCGCTGGGAAGGGTGAGGGGCATGAAGGTGCTGGGGCTGCGGTGCCGGGTGGCTCCCGAGATAGAGGAGTTCAGGCGAAGGGGTGCCCAGCTGCTCAGAGCCGACAGAATCGCCGGCAGGAGGCACCTTGAGTTTGCGGTGCAGCAGGCTGAGCGGGCGATGCGCAGGGGGAAGAGCATATGCAACGAGCCTCCCATGGAGGTCATGGTGAGAGCCGCAGCCACCAGGCAGATAGGCACGGCGATTGAGAGGCTGGGAGTGCGGGGGCACAGGGAGGTGGCTCTGGTGTGCGAGGAGGTGCCGGAGGAGCTTCTCGCCAGGTACGGGTGCACTCTGTGCGAGGATGTGCTGGAGCTGAGCCAGGAGAAGGTGCAGGGGCTTATGGAGGCCTACGGGATAGGTGAGGAGGAGGTTGAGGCTGCGGGGGGGTGCGGAAGCAGAGCCGAGGCAGTGCAGCTCTTGGTACTTGAGAGGATAGCCCTAATGTGGGTGGAGTAGCCTCAGAACCACAGGTAGCGGTGCTTCACCCTGAACATCCACCTCCTGGAATCAACCGCACGCATGTCTCTGTCGTAGAGGGTGGCATTCACGGTGTATATGCTCCTGCTCAGGGGCATCTCGGGGGTGCTCAGGTTAACCACCAGCTCCGTACTCCCGTTGAAGCTCACCCAGAACCACTCCCTGGGCAGCAGCACGGGCTCATCGTCATCCTCACTCCAGGGGTTGTTCTCCCTTATCAGGGAGACCCTGAGCATGCCGCTGAAGGGCGTGGTGGTGCTCAGCTTTATCCTCAGGCTGACGGGCTCCCCTCTGGCGTAGTAGATGCGGGAGGTGTTCATCTCATCAATCCAGGTGTAGTTGTACCTGGCACGGTATATGCGCACGTGCCTGTTTGCAATCAGGGGCTCGTACCCCTGCTTGTCGTAGCCCATCAGGAAGATGAGGGAGGTGAAGTGGGTGCCCTTAACTCCGGGGGAGATGTAGTACAGGTAGGTGTCGGTTACAAACACCGTGCCTATCTCAAAGGTTATGTTCTCAAGCCCCGGAGGAGGCGCCTCTATGCGGTAGCGGGTTACGTTGTACCTCCAGTCACGGTAGTAAACCTCGTCCATCACCGCCACGTCCCTGGTGTAAACGTGCACCCCCTTCTCGTTCCTGAAGAGGGTGTAGGTCTGGTTGCCATCGTAGAGCTTCCATATGTCCTGGGAGCGCCTCTCCAGCCTGGCTGCAGCCGAGAGGTTGATGCCGTGCTCCGCGAAAACCCGCCTGAGCACCGGGAGCTCAACCCTGTCCCTGAAGCTCAGCACCCAGAGGCTGGCATCGCTCCTGCTCCAGAACACCGCAACCAGCTTGCTGGTATTCGCCTCGGTGACGTTCAGCACGTAGAAGCTCCTGTTGTTTGAGCTCACGTAGAACTTCGCGGGGTAGCCCATGAAGCTCCCCGAGCGGTTGTAGGTGTAGTAGGTGTACCACATGTCGTTCTCCCACAGCCTGCAGGGGACTGAGAAGATGTTGCCTATCTTGCCCAGCAGGTCGGGGGAGATGAGCACGTACCTTATGTGGTACTTCCTGAGAATCCGCTGGGCAGCGCTCTCGTCCCGCTGCTTCATGTACCAGCCGTATTCGCACATCACCCCGAGCTTCTGCCCGAGGGTGCCGTCAAGCATGGTGGGGAAGCCCGTGACCCCCTGGGTCCACCCGCCCTGGTCCCACCACACCATGACGCTCCCCGGCTCCTGCTTCTTCAGGTAGTGCAGAGCCTGGTTCCACTCGGGAGACATCGCGGGCCCAAGGCTCCAGGCGAAGTCGGTGGCGACCATGCTCATGCTGCCCAAGAGGAGGGAGGCGATGACCCAGGCGGCTGCCCTGGGTCTGAGGTAGTGCTCCAGCCGGTAGAGCAGGTACGCCGCAAGCACCGCCATGGCGGGGCTGGCCAAGAAGGTGTACCGGATTGCGGCGTGCATCAGGTACAGGGAGCCCAGAGCCCAGGCGATGATTATCATCAGCTCGGGCCTCCGCTCCCTCATCCACTCCCAGGCGATGAGCGCCAGCCCCGCTGGAAACAGGTAGGCTATCAGCCTGAAGCGGTACTTAATCAGCCCGAGGGAGGTGGGCCTGAGCTCCGCGATGGTGTCGTAGGGGAACCCTGTGGGCTTTACCAGCCCGTATCCTGTTATAAGCTGCTTTATAAGCACTGGCATGGGGAGGAGCACCCAGGCGGCAGCGATGGCGGCTCCCGCTATGGGCAGGAGAAGGAGGCGGTGCCTCCTCAGGTGGTGCAGCAGCAGGGAGAAGCCCAGGGCTGAGAAGCTTATGGCGAGCAGCTCCTGGCTGGTGTCCCACCTGGTGGGCTGGAAGAGCACGCTGAGCTTTATCATGGTTATCCCCGTGAGCACCGCAACCGAGAACCTGAGCATGAGCCTCGTGTCGCTCCTGCGCCGCAGGAAGAGCAGGAAGGAGTGGGCCGCCAGGAAGGCTGCCAGCACCACGAAGGCGAAGAGGTGCCCGTTCCACACGAAGCCGCTGAGCCCCAGCATGACTCCGGAGATAAAGGCGCACCTCAGGCTGCTCTCCTTCATGCTCCTTACGAAGAAGTAGAAGGCGAAGATGGCGAAGAACAGGAAGAAGGCGTCGCCACGGTAGTACCCAGCAACGCTCCTGCTGATGTTGGCCGGCAGCAGGGCGAGGAGCATGGCGCCGTAGAAGCCCGCCCTGGGGCTGGCGGCCTCCCTGAGGAGCAGGTAAACCGGCACCAAGGTGAGGGAGCCGATGAGGGCGGGGGTGAGGAAGAAGCTCTCCCTGAAGCTCAGCCCGAGCATCCAACCTGCAAGCTTGTGCACCACCACGGAGACGTAGTACAGCCCGAAGGGCTCCACCACGTAGGCGCCGTAGGGGTAGTTGGAGAGCATCCAGAGGATGGGCATCTCCCCGGTCTTTGCTATGTACTCGGACACCCTGAAGTGGTGCCCCGGGTCAAAGGCGAGGAAGTAGCCGTACTGCTCGTACCTGAAGGTTGCCATGCGGATGAGGAAGCCGATGACCACCACGAAAACCAGCACCAGAACCTCTCTGCGGCTCACCTCTCCTCACCCTCCACACCCCTCGCCCGCTCCTCGTAGTAGAGCTCAGTGGCATACCCGTGGCGCCTGAGCAGGCGGTCCGCCTCCTCCAAGGAGCGGGTGCCTCTCACTATGCGGGCAATTCTGCTCATCTCAGCCACCGCCTCGGGGAGGAAGTACAGGGTTACCACAGACATCGGGGTAAGAAAAACCCTGCGGGAGCCCTTCCTTATCCTGCAGTGCCCGTACTTACCCTTGGCTGCCTCCACCACCAGCCTGCTCGCCTCCGTGGCGGTTCTCTTAGCTATGCGCTCCATCACCTCAACGTCCTCGGGAACAGCCCCCACCGCCCCCAAGAAGGCTCCCCGCCCCAGGAGCCAGGCGATGTTGCGGTTTAGCTCATCTTGGGTTAGCTCACCGTCGCTCCCGTACCCTATAACCCCGAGGGCGGCAGGTGCCCCGAGCTCGGCTATGGAGAGGAGCATTATGGAGTCCGCCAGGGGGCTCTGCACGCCCTTCTCGTCCCCCATGGCGAGGGAGTCGCCCCCCACGTCTATGCCTATAACCAGGTCAACCTCAAGCCTGCGCATAGCGCACCTGAGCGCCTCCTTGGTGCCCTCCACCCCGCCCCCCACGTCCAGCAGCAGCACCTCGGCGCCTGTGCAGGCTGACACCACGCTCTCCGTCAGGGGGGTGCCGTGCCTGGTTCTGGTCTCGGGTGTGGCCAAGCAGGCTCGCTCGCACACCTCCACCACACCCTCAAGCTCCTCCACCCTGCGGGGTCCCGGGAGGGGGTCAACCACCTTGCGCTCCCAGGTGAGCCCGCCGAGGAGGACCTCAACTCCCAGACGCCTCAGGAACCTGGCGGTGGGTATGCACCCTATGACGTCCCCGCCGCCGCCGATGCCTATAACAAGCGCCCTGCGGGAGTCAAGCGCCAGCTCCTCTATGCTCATGGGTAATCCAGCAGGACGTTAACCTCTGGTATAAAAATCATGCTGAAGCCGGATGCCAGAGCGGTGCTGGAAAAGCACGGGTACCGCATGGTGGGCAGGCACTCGGCGGTTAAGCTGTGCCACTGGGTGAGGGAGAGGCTGCTCAGGGGGAGGGCGTGCTACAAGGCGAAGTTCTACGGGATTGAGTCCCACAGGTGCGTGCAGCTCACCCCGAGCGTCGCCTGGTGCCAGCACAGGTGCGCCTTCTGCTGGCGCCCCGTGGAGCATACCCAGGGAGCCGAGCTCACCGGAGAGGTGGACGAGCCGGGGAGCATCGCCAAGGGTGCCATTGAGGCGCAGCGGGCGCTCCTCAGCGGGTACGGGGGGGAGAGCAGGGTGAGCAGGCGGGACTTCCTGGAGGCGCTTGAGCCGAGGCATGCCGCCATCTCCCTCGCAGGTGAGCCCACAAGCTACCCCCTGCTCCCTGAGCTGGTGCAGGAGTTCCACAGGATGGGCATGAGCACCTTCGTGGTGAGCAACGGCATGAATCCCGAGGTCATGGAGAGGCTGAGACCTACCCAGATGTACCTGAGCCTCCCGGCTCCCACCCCCGAGGTCTACAGAGCCTTGGTGAGGCCGGTGGTGAGGGACGGGTGGGAGAGGCTGATGCAGAGCCTTGAGGTGCTCTCGGAGATGCGGAGCAGGTGCAGAACGGCGGTGCGCATAACCTTAGTGAGGGGGTACAACTTCCTGCCCGAGAGGTATGCGGAGCTCGTTGAGGTTGCCGAGCCCCAGTTCGTGGAGGCGAAGAGCTACATGCACGTGGGGTACTCCAGGAGGAGGCTGAGCAGGGAGCGCATGCCCCTCTACCGGGAGGTCAGGGAGTTCGCCCTCGCTTTGGCTGAAGCCACGGGGTACAGGGTTAAAGACGCCTCGGAGGAGAGCAGGGTGGTGCTTCTCAGCAGGTAGCGGGTGGTAGGATGAGGCTGCACGAGATAGTTGAGAGGATAAGGGCGGAGCTTGACGAGAGGGACAGGAGGAGGGAGGAGCTCTTCAGGCTTGCCAGGGAGCTCAGGAGGGTGTGCACCAAGGCTGTGTGGCTGGCGCAGCTCACCGAGTACTCGCAGAGCGAGGAGCTGCTCGCAAGAGCCAAGGAGATGCTCTCGGAGGTAACGGAGCAGGACCTGCGGTTTCAGTTTCTGCAGGAGGCCGGGCAGGAGTACGCGGAGGCTGTTATAACCCTGCACCTGCTGACGGGCAGGGAGCCGCCCTCACACACGGAGCTGGGAATACCTGCGGAGTGGTACCTGGCCGGGCTGGGTGACGTGGTGGGCGAGCTGAGGAGGCGGGTGCTGGTGCTGCTCAGGGAGGAGAACATTGAGGAGGCTGAGAGGCTGCTGGAGCTCATGGTGGAGATAAACAGGGAGCTATCATCGCTGATGTACCCCGCGGGGGTGGCGGGGGTAAAGCGCAAGCAGGACATCGCAAGGATGCTGGTGGAGCGCACCATGAGCGAGGTCACCGTAGCCGCTAAGGAGAAGGCG
>WANG01000148.1 GCA_015521945.1 Candidatus Hydrothermarchaeota archaeon | reverse complement strand
TAGTTAGCGACATCGCAGGCTACGGGCTGCTTGACTTTCTGATGGAGGACGAGGAGATAGAGGAGATAATGGTCATAGGTCCCATGAAGCCCGTTTACGTGTTCCACAGGAAGCACGGGATGCTTGAAACCAACGTGGTGTTCAGGAGTGCTGAGGAGATAGAGAGGATAGCAAAGCGCATCGCCAGGAATGTTGGCAGGGAGATAAACGAGCACTCCCCCCTGCTTGACGCCCGCCTCAGCGACGGCTCCAGGGCAAACGCCACCCTCAGCCCTCCCGCCGTTGACGGGCCCACCATAACCATACGCAAGTTCCTGAGCCGCCCCCTGAGCATAGTTGACCTGCTGAAGTACAACACCCTCACCCCCGAAGCCGCCGCCTTCCTGTGGCTCATGGTTGAGGGGGGAGGCGCCTGGGCGAAGAACCTGCTCATAGCGGGAGGTGCCGGCTCTGGAAAGACCACCACCCTCAACGCCCTGTGCTCCTTCATACCCGACCGCGAGAGGGTCATAACCATTGAGGACACCGCGGAGCTTCAGCTTCCAGTTAGGCACGTGGTGAGGTTTGAGGTGCGTCCCCCCGCGGCGGGGGTTGAGGAGATAGACATGGACACCCTGCTCAAGAACTGCCTGAGGATGCGCCCCGACAGGATAATAATAGGTGAGGTCAGGGGCAGGGAGGCCATGACCCTCTTCACCGCCATGAACACGGGGCACGGGGGCTCCCTTGCAACCCTGCACGCCAACTCCGCACGGGAGTGCATAACCCGCCTCAGCTCGGCGCCGATGAACGTGCCCAAGAACATGCTCGCAGCCCTTGACCTGATAATAATGCAGGCGAGGCTCCCTAAGGAGGGGGCAACCATACGCAGGGTCACCGAAATCACCGAGGTAAGGAGGAGCTCGGAGTCAGGAGTAGCCCTCAACACCCTGTACAAGTGGGAGCCCGTGAAGGACAGGCTGCTTCCCACGGGCACCCCCAGCGCCCTCATGCAGGAGCTCTCAAGGCAGCTTGGAGTTTCCCTGAAGGAGCTCACAGGGGAGGTGGAGCGCAGGAAGCTGCTGCTTGAGTACCTCATGCAGAGGGAGGTGCGGGACATGGGGAAGGTGAGGGAGTGGGTGGAGCGCTACCTCTCAGACCCGGAAGAGGTGCTGGAGGACATGCTCAAGGGCTCAGCGCTCTAAGGGCTAAAGCAGAGCCACCTCCCCAGAGGTGTCAAGCACCCCGAACCCCTGCCTCAGGGTGCCGGTGTTGAGCACCCTGCTCCTGCCGAGGGTGTAAACCCCCCTCGCCTCGTGGATGTGCCCGCACACCACAAACTCGGGCTCAACCTCCTCCACGAACCTCCTCACCGCCTCGCTGCCAGCGCTAACCCCGCTCAGGGTGCGGTCTCCGGCGCCCCTCGGGGGAGCGTGGGACACCAGCACGAGGGTTTCGGCGCCCTCCACCATGCGGTACCCCCGCTCCAGCAGGGCGAGGAGCTCCTCCTCCCCCAGCTCCGAAGGCGTGCCGAAGGGGGTGGGTGAAGAGCCCCCAACTCCGAAGAAACCCGTGCCCTCAACCACCACCCCCCTGCCGTGCAGCGAGGCGCCGAGGCTCTCAAGCGCCTCCAGCACCCCCCGCCTGTCGCAGTTCCCGTGCACCCCCAGCACCCTCATGCCCGTGACCCGCCTAAGCCCCTCAAGGAGCCTCTCCCCCTCCTCCCTGCCCCCGAAGTTGGTGATATCCCCGCACACCAGCAGCAGCTCAGCTCCTGCCCTGCCAACCCTCTCCGCTCCCGCGAGGCTCCCGTGCAGGTCAGAGACGCACGCCACCCTCACGCCACTCACCTCAGGAAGCCGAGAAGTCGCCCAGCCTCTTCTGACTCCTCTCCGCGCCCTCATCCACAAATATGCTCTGGATGCTCATCTTCAGAATCTTCACCCTCTGCTTCAGGTAGTCATCCAAGGAGTACTCCTCCAGCAGCCTCTCGGTAACGCTCAGGTACTTTTCCACCCCGCCCCTCGCCACGGTAAGCACCAGCTTGCCCCCGCATCTCGTGCACCTGCCGAGCAGGGGCACCCTGCGGTACTTGGCGTTGCAGTTGACGCACCTCACCCTCTGGGTGGCGAAGGCTCTCAGGTTTCCCGCAAGGTCTGGCAGGAAGTGGCTCTCCACCACCCGCCTCGCAACATCCACCTCATCAACGCACCTGAGGCGCTTGGCAAGCTCAAGCTGGTGCTCCAGCTTCTCCACCATCTCCCCCAGGGTTTTGTACGCCGAGGTGGTTACACCTGCGGAGATGTCGGTGGTGTCGTGGGTAAACCCTATGCCGTGCAGCGCCCTCTCGCTTCCCAGCCTGGAGCGCACCGTCTCTATAATCCCCTCAACCTCCTGGGGCTTCGCATACCTCAGGCTCGCCTCGTAGAACTCTAAGGGGTAGCGCCACACCACGTCCATGTTGTGCACCTCGCTGTCAACCTCACTCGGGTCCAGGCGGGTGGTGAGCACCAAGGGAGCATCCATCGTGCCCCCCCGCGTTGCGGGCAGGAAGTAGCGGGAGAAGTTCAGGAAAGCGTCCATGAGCAGGAAGACGCTGTCCTCGTCGCCGTCGCAGTTCCTGCGCTTCGCCGCGTGGAAGTAGGGGTGCGCGTAGCCGGCGTTTGCCCTGGTGAACCCCACTATCCTGCCGAGTATGGCCGCCGAGGTGTGGGGTGCCAGCCCCAGCACCAGGTGCCCCAGCAGGTCCTCCCTCGTGCTTGCCCTGTAGTAGGGCTCAAGCCCGTAGAGCCTCACCAGAAGCTCGTCCACGAACTTGGCAACCCTGAGCAGGTACTCGGCGCCGCTCTCCGGCAGAATAACATCCTGGGGCAGGAGCTCAAGCACCTGGTCCTCGCTCCTCAGGGGCCTGCCGTGGATGTCCCGGGTGTACCCCAGCTCCCTGAGCTTCTCCACGCTCACCCCCACCTCCGAAGGCCTGAAGTGGGTCAGCGGCACATCCGTTGCATCAAATCTTGCTGTGCCGTCCTTGAACACGTAAACCCCGTGCTTCGCCCTCAGGAGCCCCTTCTCCAAGGGCTCTGGAATCTTGAACTTTGAGGTCATCCCTATAACCCCCCTCACCACCTCCCCATTCACCCTGCCCGCACGCTCCTCCGCCAGCCTCAGCCTCCTCCCCAGGTCAACCTCCTGCTCCCCGTACCACTCCACCCTGCCCCCGCACCGCCTGCAGCTCGCCTCCTCCTCCCCTGCCTGCGCCCCGCAGCTCGTGCAGGCTCGCTGAATCTCCATCTCGCCCCCGCACCTGCACCTCGCTTCATACCCCTGAGCCCCGCACTCCCTGCACCTCCTCCTCACCACCTCCACCCTTACCCTCCCTGCCTGGGCGGCCTTGTAAACGTCCCTGCTCTTGCCCCCGTACTGCCCCACCGGGAAGAGCACGTTAACCGGCGGGGACATCCTGCGCTCCTTTGCCTTCTCGGGCCTCCCCATCCTGGCGCCCACGTAGGTGGGAGCCTTCTCCCGCACCCTTATCCCGAAGGAGTTGACCAGCTCCATCGCGGACCCCGCATCCGCCGCAGCCCTCATCAGGCGCTCCTCACTCCCCCCCAGGCACCGCAGGAGCGCCCTGAACTCCCGCAGCACCACCTCATCCCCCCTCACCTCGTGGGGCACGCACAGAAGCTCAAGCACCCGCTTTGCCCTACCAGAGCGCAGCGGCAGGCGCAGCTCCCCCTCCTGCACCCTGCCGCTGAACAACCACCGCCCCAGCTCCACCAGCTCCTCCACGCTCACATCGTGGTAGAAGTAGGTGTACTTGGGGTGCAGGGGCACCCCGAGCCGCTCGGAAATCTCCAGAGCCGTCTCCTCGTCCGGCACCTCTGAGGGCTCCAAGTACCTGCGGTACTCCTCACCTCCAGCCCTCTCCAGCGCACCCTCAAGCTCCTGCACCCACCACTCCTCGCAGTAGCCGGCGGGAGCTAAGGGGTGGTTGTTCTCCAGGAAGTCCCCGTAGTTAATCAGTATGTCCCCGAGGAAGAGTATCTCCTCCACCTCATCCCTGAGCTCAGCTGCCTGCTCGGCGCTCTCCACCCTGAGCACGCTTCCGCTCCTGAGCTTCACCACCGGCGGCTCTATGGAGTCGCAGGGGGTTACGGCGGTGCCCTTACCCGGGCGCTCCGTCTTGAGCTGGGTGCCTATGGCTATGAACCCGGAGGCTATAACCATGGTCGCGGGGTGCACCCCCATGCTGGCAAACCCGGAGGCTCTGCTCCTGCCGTACCGCAGCCTGAAGCCTCCTCTGGCTGAGGGGTGTGAGAAAACGGGGCGTCCAGCCACCAGGTCCTTCAGGTACTTGGGGCTGGGCTTCAGCTCCTGCTCCTCATCCTCGGTGCGCTCCACCTTTCTCCCGGCTACCTCCTCCAGCCACTCCCACCCCTCAATCCCCAGCCTGCGCACGTGCTTCATCACCTTCGGAGCCTTCTGCAGCAGCCCCTCGGCAAGCACCAGCACCGCGCCCCCCCTGAGCTGGTTGGTCTCCACCCTGGGCAGGTCACGGTACCCGGCAACCTCAACCTTCTCGGTGGGCTCGCCCGTAACCTCCACCGGGAGGGAGCTCACAGCCTTCCTGATCTCCTCTGCACTTGGCAGGTACTGCAGCCTGCTCGCCTCCGCATGGTAGAGCTCCACCTCCTCAACGAAGCGCTCCACCTCCTCCTTGGTGGCAACGTACCTTGAAAGCCCCAAGGTGCGGCGCACCATGTCCCCGACCAGCACCGCAAGCGCCTGGGCTGAGCCCCCGGCGGAGCGTATGGGACCAGCGAAGTATATCGCAAGGTACTCGGAGCCATCGCTGTTCTTCTTTATGCCCACCTTAACTATCCCCTCTAAGGGCGCCGCCACGATGCCCTCGGTGAGCACCGCAAGCGCCGTCCTGAGAGCCTGCTCCGCCCCCTTCTCCCTTGACTCGTATGAGCCGAAGCGCCCCTCAACTATCTCCTTAGCTATCGCAATCGCAGCCTCCTCGGCGCTCATCTCGGAGCACAGCTCCCTGATTCTCTCCGCCACCCCCGGAGGACCCACAAGACCCTCCACCCGCTCCGCCATGTCCTTGGCAACGGGTATCTCAACCTCAGCCACGGGGTCGTACCCCCTGCTCCTCGCCTCCCTCGCAACCTCAAGCGCCTCCCTGAGCTTCTCCTCAAGCGCCGAGAAGTACTCCTGAATCTCCATACCACCGCCTCACACGAACCGCATTATGGTGGTGCGCATGCTTTGAAGGTCAACTATGGGCACCCTGCCGGGGGTGGGCTGTATGTTCATCCTCCTCTGGAACTCCGTCTGCTCCTGGAAGGTGCCCGAGTTTACCACCAAGGTGCCTCTGTAGCTGGTAACCTCGGTGCGGTGAACATGCCCCATGTGCAGGATCTCGGGGGGCTCCTCAAGCACCAGGTGGTCCACCAGCTCCGGAGCCAGGGGCACCCTGCCCCCGTATATCGGGGATAGGTGCCTCTTCCTCAGCAGAATCTGCATCGCCCTGGCGGGGGAGGTGTAGCTCAGCCC
>WANG01000147.1 GCA_015521945.1 Candidatus Hydrothermarchaeota archaeon | reverse complement strand
TCAGCCTGCCCCTGATTGCCGCGGGCGGCGAGGAGCTCAGGGTGCCCGAGCTGAGCTTCCTTGCCGAGGTTGAGGTGGACCCGAAGGTGCTGAGCGAGGCTATCAAGGACGTGGAAATCGCAAGCGAGCACGTGGTGCTGAGCTGCGACTCTGAAGTTTTCAGGATCTCGGCGAAGGGCGAGCTGGGCAACGTGGAGGTGGAGGTGCCCAAGGATGAGGCGATGAGCTTCAGGTGCGAGCAGCCCTGCAGGAGCATGTTCAGCATTGAGTACCTGAGGGACATGACTAAGGCAGGCGACCTCGCTGAGACCGCAAGGCTCAGCATCGGCAACGATATACCGCTCAAGCTTGAGTACCCGGGAAGCCTGGCTAACCTGAGCTTCCTGCTGGCGCCGCGCATTGAAAGCGAGTGATGTGGGCGAGGGCACGGGTGCTGAACCCCCTCTCCGAGAGAGCCCTCAGGCTTGCCTCCGGTGATGTCCAGCCGGAGGCGAGGCGGGTTGCCTTGGATATAGTTGAGGGGAGGCTGCGTGAAGGCGCTACGGCAAGGGTTCAGGCGCAGGCGCTGCACCTGGTGATGAGGGCAGCCAAGCTGGCGGGTGAGCCCGGGATAAGAGCCGCCGAGGATGTGCTCAGGCGGTACCTTGATGCCGCCCTGCAGGAGACGCTGAGGGAGCTGGGGTGGGGGAGGAGCAGCTTTGATTCCTCCCTGATTGAGGGGGTGCTTGAGGGGTTTGAGCTTCTTCCCCTGGCGAAGGCGGGGGTGGATACAAGGGAGGCGCGGAAGATAGCGCGTGTTACGGGAGAGGTGCCCGAGTTTGCGGTGCACTGGAGGCAGCTCATGCCGGCGGTGAGGAGGGGTAGGCTCAGGCTGACTTCAATGTTCCTGAGGGGCGGGTATGCGGTGCTCAGCCTGAAGCAGGCGCTGGAGTGCTACACCGAGTTCGTGCTTGAGGGGTGCGCCGGGTTCATGAGGGCTCAGGAGGCTGAGGAGGGGGAGGAGCTGGAGGAGATTGCGGAGAGGCTGCGGAGCATCAGCGAGAGGCATGCGGTGCAGAGGGTTGAGGGGAGGGCGCTTAAGCCAGAGTTCTTCCCGCCGTGCATCAGGGCAACCCTTGAGGGTGTGGGAAGCGGGCTGAGGAACTACGCCATAACGGTGCTGCTGACCTCTTTCATATCCTACGCAAGGATTGCACCCAGAAACGCAAGTAGAAACGCAAGAATTGCCGACTTCGTTGATGATATAAGGGTGGTGACCGAGGAGATTCTCCCGGTGATATACGAGGCTGCGGAGAGGTGCTCGCCTCCGCTTTTCCAGGACCAGCCGGCTGAGAGGATGAACATAAACTACCACCTGGGCTTCGGGCTCACCTCGGAGCCCAGGCTTGAGGACTCAGGAAGGAGCCCCTGGTACTTCGTGCCCAACTGCGAGAAGGTGCGCAGGGAGGCGCCCTCCCTGTGCAGGATGGACAGGGAGTGCAGGGAGGTGAAGAACCCCCTGAGCTACTACTTCAGGAAGAGGTACGCCAAGAGGGAGGGTGAGCAGGGTGTTCGGTGAGGCGAGCCCCGAGGAGAGGCGCAGGTTCTACACCGAGGAGTGGCGCCCCTCTGAGGTTCCAGAGTTCATACTCAGAACCCTGAGCCAGCGGGAGTTCGGGTTTGACCGCACCGGCGGCGGTCCCTCGGACAGGTACAACCGCATGGCTTCGGTGGAGCAGCTTCAGGGGGTGCTCAGGAGGCTGGCGCCCTACGGGGTTTACTCCAGCGTCTCCCTGTACTCGGTTCCGGAGCGCAGGGAGGGGTGGCTCGGTGCCGAGCTGGTGTTTGATGTGGACGCCAAGGACCTGCCAGTGAGGGGGTGCTCCTGCGCCAGGGGTGAGGTGTGCGGCACCTGCCTGGAGGAGGCGAAGCAGCACGTGCTGGGCATCGCCGAGGTGCTCAGGGACGACTTTGCGCTTGAGGAGATGCACTTTGTGTACTCGGGCAGGGGATACCACCTCAGGGTGACCGACAGGGAGGTGATGGAGCTGGGCTCAAGGGAGAGGGCGGAGATTCTGGACTACGTGGCTGCGGGGGTTGTGCCGGAGCTTACCGAGCTGGGGTTCGGGTACCCGGCGCACTTCAGGAGGAGGATGCGGCTGCTGCTTCCGAGGCTGAGCGAGGAGATGCTGAGGGACGCAAAGGTGCCAAAAAGGGCCAGGGAGGTGCTGCTGAGCCGGGAGGGCAGGGAGAGGGTGCTAAGGGGGCTGAAGGGAGGTACGGGGGTGCTGACGGAGATGCTGAAGAAGAGGGGCACCGAGAGGCTGATGGAGCTGGTGCGGAGAATAAACGCCGAGATGGTGGATGCGAAGGTTACGGTGGACGTGAAGCGCATACTCCGCCTGCCGGGGTCGCTGCACAGCAAGGTGAGCATGAAGTGCATGCTGGTAAGGAAAATTGAGAGCTTTGACCCGTTGAGCCAGGCTGTGCCGAGGTTCGTGTCCGAGAGGGAAAGTAAAGGTATATATAAGCAGGAGATATAAAATTTCCTGCAGCGGAGGCTGCACAGATGAGGGTGATGGTTATTGGTCTGGGACAGGCGGGTGGCAAGATTGCAGACCTGTTCATAATGAGGGACAGACAGAGCCACGTGCCCCACACCTTTGAGGCGGTGGCGGTGAACACGGCGATGTCAGACCTGATGGGGCTGCAGCACATACCTAAGGAGAACAGGATTCTGATAGGGGAGACGGTGGTGAAGGGACACGGCGTGGGGGCTGATAACAAGCTCGCGGCGGAGATTGCGGAGGATGAGATTGAGATAATACTGAACAAGATAGCGAAGCTGAATGTGAGCTCTTTTGACGCCTTCTTTGTGGTTGCAGGCCTGGGAGGGGGCACGGGAAGCGGAAGCATAAGCGTGGTGGCGAGGCACCTGAAGGAGGTGTACGATGAGCCGGTGTACGCCATAGGCATCCTGCCCGCCGAGAATGAGGGGGATATATACACCCTGAACACCGCCAGGAGCCTGAAGGCGCTCATGCCTCATCCAGATGCGGTGATTCTGGTGGACAACGGGGCGTTCCTGAGGAGCGGGGAGAGCGTGCGGGAGGCGTACGACAGGATAAACGACGAGATAGTCAAGCGCCTTGGAATACTGTGCAGGGCGGGGGAGGTAAAGAACCGAAAGCACGTGGGCGAGATGGTGGTGGATGCCAGCGAGATAATAAACACCCTGAAGGACGGGGGTATATGCACCATCGGGTACGCTTCTGAGGAGGTCAGGAAGCCAGGGGTGCTGGGGAGGATATTCAGGAGGGACGAGTACGACGTGGGGAGAGCTTCCAGGATTCTCTCGGTGACCAAGAGGGCGGTTAAGGGGAGGCTGCTGCTGCCCTGCGACTACCACTCTGCCACCAGGGCGCTCATAGTTATAGCGGGTCCCCCGGAGCTTCTGGACAGGAAGGGTATTGAGAAGGCGAGACAGTGGCTGGAGAGCGCCATTGAGGGCACGGAGGTGAGGGGCGGAGACTATCCGCTGCCCAAGGAGAAGCACGTGGGGTGCGTGGTGCTGCTGGCGGGGCTTACCAGGGTGGAGAGGCTGAAGAGGCTGCTTGAGCGTGCGAAGGTGATTCAGGAGAAGGTGAGCGCGGAGCAGAGGGATGAGAGGGAGCTCAGCCACCTGCTGGGGGACATTGAGACCATATAGGGTGGATGGATGCTCTCCTTCATCGGCATCGGCGGTGCAGGGTGTGCTGCGGTTGATGCGATGCACAGGCAGGATGCCCTCTCAACCCTGCTCAGCATGCTGTCCCACAGGGAGACCAGAGGGGTTGCCTGCGACACCAGCGAGGCGCTGCTCAGCCTGAGGCACATCCCCCCGGAGTGCAGGGTGCTGATAGGGAGGAGCAGGGTCAAGGGGCACGGAACTGGAGGTGATGTGGAGCTGGGGAGGAGGATAATGGAGGAGGAGATTGAGCTGCTGCTGCGGGCTGTGCGCAGGGCTTCCGCGGGGGGTGCCTTCATGCTCTTGGCAGGGCTCGGGGGCGGCACCGGCACCGGGGGTACGCCCGTGGTTGCGGAGAGGCTGAGGAGGCTCTACTCGCCGAAGCTCTTCGGCGCCTTTGTGCTGCCCTCAAGGAGCGAGGGGATGCACTACATAAGGAACGTATCAAGGTACGGAAGGGAGGTGCTGGAGAGCGTTGACGGGTGCATACTGCTTGAGCTGGGGGTGCTCACGGGAAGGGGGGAGGAGCTGGCGGCGGCTCACAGGGAGCTCACCGAGACCCTGCGAGGGTTCCTGTCAACCTTCTCCCACACCCACCTGATGAGGGAGCTCAGGGGGAAGACGGCGAGCGTTGCCTACCTGCGCCTGAGGGCGGAGCGCATACCCCTGAGGGACGTGTTCTTCAGGATGCTGAGAGACAGGGTGTTCATAGATACCGAGGGGCTGGAGGTGGAGAAGGTGTGCGTGCTCCTAACGGGGGAGGCGAGGGCGGTGTACGGGGAGAGCTTCGCCAGGAAGTGGCTTATGGAGAGGCTCGGTGCGGAGGTGGAGGTGCACATGAGGGACATGCCGGGCTCCAAATATTTAAGTGCGGGGATGATAATTACGGGTGTGGAAGGCGTGATGGAGAGGTACGCCCTTCAGAAGGAGGAGCGCAGGAAGGGGATGCCCGAGGATATAAAGAGCCTGCTTGAGGATATAAGGCTGTGAGGAGATGGATATGGGAGTGCTCAGAGGTTTGGTGGTTCTTTTGATGCTGGCGGGTGCGGTGCAGGGGGCTGAGTTTCCCGACTACCTGAAGGTGGGGGAAGCCAGAATTTCCCCCCAGGGAAACGCCAGCATAGGCGACCCCGTGGCCGCAACGGTGGTGCTGGAGAAGCTGGGTCCCGAGCCCAGAGAGGCACGGCTGAACGTGAGCGTGGCGCTCTCGGAGCCCCTTGTGGAGGTGAGATTCAGCGACGGCAGAACCCAGAGCTTCAGGAAGGGGAAGGTTGAGGTGCCCCTGCCGGAGGGGCTGGAGTGGGTTAGAATCAAGGTGTTCGGCAGCGCTCCCGTGGTAAAGCGCTTCACGGTGCTGAAGGCGGTGGAGGTTTCAACCTACGTGTACTACGATGAGGAGAACCAGGGGGTGCAGAGGGAGGTGGAGCTCTACCTCAACGTGAGCAGCGAGCTGATAACCCAGACCCTTGAGACCATGAGGGAGGCTGAGAGCACCATCGCGAGAGCCCAGGAGGTGCTGCAGAGGCTTGAGGAGGTGGGTGAAGCCGGTGACCTCAGGGAGAGGCTGAGCACGGCGAAAAGCTCCCTGAGCACCGCCGAGGAGCTGCACCGCAGGGGGAGCATTCCCTTAGCCAAGAAGAGCGCCGAGAACGCCCTGAGCATAGCCCAGGACGTGCTCTCGGAGGCGCAGATGAGGCTCGCGGAGGCGGAGCAGCGGGCAAGGCTGGTGAGGTACGCCGGAGCCGGTGTGGGGCTCCTCGCTGTAGCCGCTCTGGTGGTGGCTCTGCTGAGGCGCAGAAGGGGCGAGCTCGGGTAGGACGGTGAGGGCTTGCGTACCGTGGTGGTGGGCGCCGGAAGGGCGGGGTGCAGGATAGCCCACGAGCTTGCGCGCAGGCTTAAAATAGAGGCGGTGCTGCTTGATACCGACGAGCTCACCCTCAGGGCGCTGCAGCACAGGCACAGCCTGCTTGTGGGGGACAGGCTGCTTGACGGCAACGGCACGGGAAGGGACCTGAGCATGGGGAGGGACGCCTTTGACGGGGACAGGTACAGGGTGGTTGAGGTTATAGACAGGGTGAAGAAGGTGTTTGACTGCCTGGTGGTGGTGTCAGCCTACGGGGGCGGCACCGGCGGGGCGGCTGACGTGCTCATAGATGAGCTGAAGAGGAGCTACTCGGAGCCCGTGTACCACTTGGGGATACTGCCGGATGAAGATGCAGAGCCCAGGGTGCTCGCCAACTTTGCCCAGAGTTTCAGGCGGATTGCCGAGGTGAGCGATGCCGTGTTTCCGGTTGATGTCGCAAGCCTGAGCAGGGGGAGGGTGCAGACCCAGCTCAACGCCGTCAACAGGAGGGTGGTAGAGTGCTTCTCAAGGCTGCTCAGGGTGGGGGAGTACTCCTCCCCGGAGGAGCTGGGCAGCAGGGTGCTGGGCGCCAGGGATGTGATAAACACCCTGTCGGGTGTCTCAACCCTGGGGTTTGCCGCCAGGGAGCTGGGGAAGGATGCCCCTACCCCAGAGCTGGTGGTGGAGCTGACTAAGCAGGCGTCCAGCTCCCCCGTGCTGCCCTGCAGGGTTGAGAGCGCCTCGCGTGCGCTGGTGGTGGTGTACGGTCCCAGGAAGTACACCGACTTCGTGGGCAGCATCCCCGCGAGGCTGTGGATTGAGGAGAACGTGTGCGCCGAGGTGAGGGGCGGTGATGTGCCGGTGAGGGGGGCTGAGAGGGTTGAGGTTATGGTGGTTTACTCGGGCATCGCGGAGTCGGAGAGGCTCAGGTACCTCTACGCCCTGGCAAAGGGAGCAGCCGAGGGCAGGCTGCAGGCTGCGAAGCTGGGGGAGAGGCTCAGGCTGCTGGAGGCGAAGGCTGAGGAGGTCGCCTCCCTGGCCAAGGGGCTCCACTCCCTGCTGGAGGAGGTTGAGAGCGGGGGGAGGAGAGAAGGCTAAGGCAGCCTGCTCATCCGGATGCGCTCCCCCTCCTTCACCTTCCTCAGGATGCCCGCATCTCCCGTGAGCCTGCCTATGAGGTTAACGGGCTCAACCGCCACAGGCTTGTGTGAGGTGCTTGCGGGGGTTCTGCCGAAGAATATCGCCACCGCCCTGCCCTCGCACCAGTAGCAGATGTTGCCCACCTCCTGCTCGGCTCTTGCATCTTCCTCCAGCTCGGCATCCACCCCGGCGCTGAAGTAAATCTCGTCGCCCCAGCGGTGCGCAACCGACTCTATGGGCAGCGCCTCCCACACTTTCCTGCCCGTGGGGGTGGGGTAGAGCTCACCCTCAACCTCAACTTCACCCGCGGATATTAGAACCCTCATGCCGCACACCTCCTTTTGGTATGCGCACCCTAACCTCGTGCAGGTGCTGATGCAACCAGGTGTGCCAGGACTCCTGATAACCTTCCGAAGCTGATGTTGATGAAAATTCTGCTTTTCTGCTTGTGAGAAGATGGCCAATTCCGCGTTTACGGTATTGAGGATTCCACCGCTGTGGTACTTCTCTTCAGCATTCCTGGCTGAGGTTACGCTGGCAGCAGATGGCATGGAGGCTGCCTCTGTTCTGCTTGATGCGGTCGTCAGGGAGGCTTTTGAGACCATAGTTACAAAGATAAGGGAGGGCAAGAAGCTCACCGACTCTGAGGTGCTCCTCTTGGTTGTGAGCCAGATACGGAGGGAGCAGGAGAGGGGGTTCGGCGAGGTTGAGAGGCGATTTGAAGAGGTGAACAGGCGGTTTGAGCAGATTGAAGAGAATATAAGGGAGTTCAAGGAGGACGTTAACAGGCGTTTTGAGCAGATAGATAAGCGCTTTGAGAAGGTTGAGGGTGAGATAAAGGAGCTCAGGGATGAGATGAACAGGCGCTTTGAGCAGGTTGATAAGAGGTTTGAGCAGGTGGATAAGCGATTTGAGCAGATTGAGGGTGAGATAAAGTTTGTGAGCCACGGAATGATGGAGATAAAGAGCGACATAATAAACCTGCTGAAGGAGAAGCTGTGAGCAGGAAAAAAGCACGCAGAAGCCGCT
>WANG01000146.1 GCA_015521945.1 Candidatus Hydrothermarchaeota archaeon | reverse complement strand
GCTCTACCTGAGAGCGCCCACAACCCCCCCAGAATCGCCATACCCGCGGCAAAAGTAACCACCCCCGTTAACATGACCCTCTCCGGGCTGAAGCTGTACACCACCAGCGGGTTGGTACCCACCACATAATCAACAAAATCATTCACCCCCAGCCACACGGCACCCGCCAGCACCTCCCTCTTAGACACCCTCACCCTGTGAATCACCAGCGCCGGCTGAATAACCATTCCAAAATGCAGCACAAACATCAGCAGATAGTACCCCCTGTTCCACGGAGCCAGGAAGTACTCACCAAAGTACAGGATAACAAACATCGTCCAGAATCCATACTTAACACTCTGCGCCATTGCAACAACATAAAAAACATCCGCTCTCACCCTTCTGCAAATCATCAGCAGCGAAACACCAAAAAACAGCGTAGCAAGCGGAGAATCAGGAATAAACACCCACAGCCACTCCGGAAACATCCCAAACATAGTGCGGTAGTAGTAGAACCCGAACCCCGTACCGGCGAAGTTGACCAGCGCCACCAGTATCAGGAGCCCCTCAAACCTCCTCATTCCCATCCCTCAGCACCCTCGCCGGCACCCCGCCCACAAAAGCCCCCGGAGGCACATCCCTGTTAACCAAGGAATAAGCAGCCACCGTGGCACCATCCCCTATCTCCACCCCCGGCAGCACTAAGCACATGGCACCAATCATCACATCCCTCCCCACCCTCACCCTGCCCGTGCGCCACTCCCCCACCAAGAACTCATGAGCAAGCAGGGTGGCATTGTAGCCTATAACCGAGTTATCCCCAATCTCAATCAGCTCAGGGAAGAATATATCAAAAGTCGCCCCCAGGCCAATGGCAACATTGCGCCCCACCCTCATGCCTATCATCCTGAGCAGCACCCTCTTCAGCCACAGCGACGGCAGGAACCTGCATGCGTATATAACCAGGAAGTTCACAGCCACCCGCAGGGGATTCCGCACCCTGAACCATCCCAGCATTGAATTACCATCACCGCACCTGTGCGCCACTACCCTGCGCATCTCCCTCCTTCCCGAGCCTTCTCGCAAGGCTTAGCCCCCTAAGCATCACGTAAAGCTCCTCCTGCGACGGCGAGTGCCTCCCAAACCCCACCGCCTCGCACATGCGTGCGCTCTCCCTGACGCTCCTCTTCACCTCCCCATCCACCTCGGGATCAGCCTCAAGCCTCTCCAGGCACTCCCTCAGGGTGAGGTTCCCCCCGTACCTCCCCCCCAGTATCCTTCTGAGCTCCCTGTACGCAAGCCTGAAGGCATCCCTCTCCCTCCCCTCCAAGAACATGCTCTTCGCCTCAGCCACCACATCCCTCTCCGGGGCATCAATCCTCCTCTCCCTGTACATCTCCGCAATCTCCCTTCCCTTCCTTCCAAAGTAGCGCATCACCAGGTACGCCGCCGGTATAAGAGCCACAACCCCAATCAGCGCCAGCACCTTGAGGTACCCGCCTCCCCCATCCTCCTCCTGGTACCTGAACACCTGCGCATCCACAGGAGCATCCCCCCCTGGGCTCACTGCCCTCTCGGCAGCCACGACCCCGTGCACAATCTCCAGCGCCAGAACCACGACCACCAGGAGAACCCGCATGCTTAGGGTGCCCAAGGATAACCACGGTAAAGAAACTTTCTGCACACCTGTCAGCGTCCGAACACCCTCCTGACCCCCTGCAGGTACTCGGGGAACTCCCCCCTGCGTATCGCCCTCCTCGCCCCCTCCATCAGCCTCATCATGAAGTGCAGGTTGTGCACGCTCACCAGCCTCTTCCCGAGGGGCTCATCGCACCTCATCAGGTGGCTCACGTAGGCTCTTGAGTAGCTCCTGCACACCGGGCAGGTGCACCCCTCTTCAAGGGGCTCATGCACCCTGAGGTTCTTCGCCTTGGTTATGCTGTACTTGCCCCTCCAGGTGTAAACCGCCCCGTGCCTGGCATTCCTGGTCGGAAAAGCAGAATCAAACACATCCACACCCCTCGCCACCGCCTCAAGCACCTCCACCGGGGAGCCCACCCCCATCAGGTACCTGGGCTTCTCCAGCGGCAGGAGTTCGCACATGAGCTCAACCATCCCCATCATCACCTCCTTGGGCTCCCCCACGCTCAGCCCTCCCAGGCAGTACCCCTGAAACTCCAGCTCCACCAGCCTTTCGGCGCACCTCCGCCTGAGCTCCGGGTCAACCCCGCCCTGCACCACCCCGAAGAGCATCATATCATCGCAGCTTCTTGCCCTTAGGGACGCCTCAGCCCAGCGCAGCGTTCTGCGCACGCTCTCCACGTACCTCTCCCTCTCCAGCCCGTAGGGCGGGCAGTCATCAAGCTGCACCCCCACATCGCTCCCCAGGGCTTCCTGTATGGCAACGCACAGCTCCGGAGTAACAGCCTGCCTTGAGCCATCAAAAGGCGACCTGAACACTATTCCCGAGGTCACAAACCTCGGCATAAACTCACGGCGCAGCACCTGGAACCCGCCCGAGTCGGTGAAAATCGTGCCCTCAAACCCCATGAACCTGTGCAGCCCCCCCGCCTCAGCCACCACCTCCACTCCCGGCTTCATGTACAGCAGCAGGGCATTGGATATTAAAGCCTCCGCACCCACCTCCCTCAGCTCCCCCGCAGAGACCATCCTGACGTACCCCTTGGTGGCAACGGGCAGGAAGCAGGGGGTTCTCACCCTTCCATGTGCGGTCTCCAGCACCCCCTCCCTCGCCCCGCTCACCTCATCCTCACACACAACCCTGAACATCCCCCACATCCGCGGGGATAACCTCTTAAAATCAGCCCTCGGGCACGTATACAGTTAGCACGGGCTTTCCCGATAGCCTCACCACCCTCTCGGTTATGCTGTGAAGCAGGGTTCTGCACAGCCCCGAGGTGGGCATGAGTATAACATCCGCATCCACCTCTCTGGCGTGGGCGATTATCTCCCCCACGGGCTCGCCCCTCCTCACCCTCCAGGTGGTGCAGCACCCGTTCAGCTCGCCCTTCACCCTTCTCCACGCCTCTTCAGCCATCCTCAGCGCCTCGGACTCAAGCTCGGGGCTCTTCTGCTCAAGGGTGGGGTCAACTATGAACACCCCGTGAATCTCGCACTTGGTGCATGCGCTCCTCAGCTTCCTGAGAAGGGGCAGCACCCTCTCGGTCTTCTTCCAGGACTTATCCACGGGAAAGAGCACAACCAGCTTCTCCATCACCCACCCCTCTTTTCAACCACCATGAAGCATCCTCCAACCTGGTGAACTCTAACCCTCCTCTCCAGCCTCTCAATCATGCTCACAACCTCCTGGCTGCGCACGAAGCCCGAGAAGGCTGGATTCATTGAGTTGTAGAACTCATACGCCCTGTAAACAAAGTCCATCCTGTCAGGGAAAAGCTCAAACATCACCAGCCTCCCGCCCTTCCTCAGCGCCTTCAGCATGTTCCTCAGGGCGATGGCGGGGTGAGAGAGGTAGCTCATCAGGTCGGTGCACACCACGCAGTCGTACTTTGAGCTGACGAACACATCCTCTATCGCCGCGACGCTCACCCCCGCCCAGTCGTACCCCCCGCGCTTGAGCCGCTTGGTGGCGAGGGATGCGAGGCTGGCGTACTTCTCCACCCCCCTGTATATCCCGTTGGGGGCAACCACCTCGGCGAAGAACACGGGCGAGACGGAGCCGCACCCTGCGTCAAGCACCCTGCTGCTCCTGTCAATCCCCCCCAGCTCCCTGCACACCTCCCTGTAGGCTCTGCAGAAGGGATTTGATAGAAAGAAGTCCCACACATCCGCATCCTTGCCAAAGGACATGAGCACATTCGGGTGCTTCTCATTTATCGCCTTGTAGTGAGCCATTGAGGCGATGTAGTCGTACATCGTGATGTACTCCGGGATGGTGTTCTCAAAGTCGGCGGTGCTGAAGCTCAGCACCAGCTGCTGGAGCTCGTACTCCTCCCCCCTCCTGAGCACCACCCCTATGTCCAGAAGCACCTTCAGGTACCTCTCCAAGAACCTGCGGTTCTGCACGGGGGCTCTATCCGGCACCACCCTCCCCTCCTGTATCACCCCCAGCTTGGTGCCAAGCTTTATCAGGTTGAGCATAAGGTTCCTGCTGTTGAGCTCAATGGTCCCCTCTATCCTGGACACCAGCCTCCTTCCCTCGGGGCTCAGGTTCACCCCCTCAGTAGATTCTGTAATACTCTCTTGAATACCTGACCACCTCCTTCCCGTACTCCGTCAGCCTGTAGTACTTGTGCCCGCCCTTCTCCACGCACTCCACCAGCCCCAGCTCTATCAGCGAGCTGTTTCCGTTGTACCTGTTGCCCATCCCCTTGAGGCACCCCAGCACGTTGGAGGGGTCCGACTTTATCGCCCTCGCCATCTCCGAGAGGTAGGTGAAGTTGGGGTATATGGCATCAAGGTAGAACAGCACCTTCCTGCGCAGGTCGCTCTTGTTCAGGGCTCTTATTATCACCGGGTCTATGTAGTAGAAGGAGCTTCTCTCAGCTCCCGCACCCCTCAGCTTCCCCATGAGAATAGCTGGTGCCTAAGCATTTTAATACACTTGTCTTTCGCAGTGTATTTCGGTTGCTGAAAGAGACGTGCCTGAGATGCTGCCTTACTCCCTCTCGTACAGCCCTGGAACCTGGCGCAGGGTCTGTATCAGGTCCTCCTTGTCAAAGGGTTTGGTGATGTAGTCCACCACCATGTTCATCTCCTCCCTCCCCATGGACTCGTACAGGGGGTGCACGGTGAGCATGGCAACGGGTATGTCCCCGTGCCTCTTCCTTATCTCCCTGAGCACATCCCACCCGCTCATCTCGGGCATGAAGAGGTCCAGGAATATGAAGTCGGGCCTGAAGCTCTCCAGTATCTCCAGCGCCTCCCTGCCCGAGTTGGCGGTTACAACCTCAAACCCCTCGGCGCTCAGCAGCTTCTTGACTATCGCCGTAATCTCCTTCTCATCGTCCACCGCCAGTATCCTCTTCAACTCGGACACCTCTCAGTGCTGGAGTCCAAAGACTCTTGCGGACACGCATATATTAACTTATCTTTTCGTGGGCTGAAACTCTGTTTCCCTTGCCGAAAGATAATGTTTATCTTTGCTGCTCAAGCTTAATAGTCTTTCTGAATGACTGTTGGTGATGGGGTTGCTGGACACACTGGAAATGCGGCGACCAGCTCCGCTGATATTGAAAGGCTCATCAACCACATGACATCTGTCATGCGCAGCGAGCCACCGGTTGCCGAGATTGATTCCTCTCTAATAATAACTTCCTGCAATTCCGAGTTTAAAAAGCTTGCGGGTGTGCAGGCTCTGGGAAGGCGCTGCAGGGAGGTCTTCGGGTGCTCGGTTGAGGCTGCTCACTGCCCTGCGGTGAGGGCAAGCACACAGGGCAGGGCGGTAAGAGCCAGGGAGGTGCCCTGCGCACCCTGGGGCGAGGTGAGCATTCTGCCCCTCTCCGGTGGGGTGAGAGAGGGCGGCATGCTGATGCTGCTGAGCAGGGAGAGCGGGGTCGCTGAGACCCTGGAGGAGGTGTGCAGAACCCTGCTGTGCAGGAACCGCAGGCTCGCCAGGTTTGAGAGGGCTGTGAAGGACACCCTGAGCATAGTCTCCCACGAGCTCAAGACGCCTCTAACCATAGCTCTCGGGTGCATAAGCCTTGCAATGGCTGAGAGGAACGACGCGAGGCGTGATGAGCTGCTTGAAATGGCAAAGAGGAGCCTGATAAGGCAGAACCGCATAATAGAGAAGATGTCAGAGCTTTACAAGCTTCAGTGCGGGGTGCTCAGGCTCAGGCTGAGGGAGTGCGACCTCTCCGAGATAGTTGAGACCGCCATGCTCAGGAAGCTGCCGTCGGCGGTGGAGAAGGGGGTCAGGGTGGAGCTCAGCTTTTCCTGCAGGGCAAGGGTGGTGGCAGACCCCGACTACCTGGAGTACGCCATAGAGGAGGTGCTTGACAACTCCATAAAGTTCAACCGCAGGGGAGGGCAGGTCAGGCTTGAGGTGCGCAGGAGAAACGGCTCCGTTGAGCTGGTGGTGCAGGACACGGGGGAGGGGATACCAAGAGATAAGCTGGAGCTGATTTTTGAGCCCTTCTACCAGGGGGACATGTCAACCACCAGGAAGTACCCTGGGGTGGGGCTGGGTCTGACCCTCGCAAGAAAAATACTGGAGCTCCACAGGGGCAGCGTTGCTGTGGAGTGCAGGAAGAATGGAGAGGGGGCGGTGTGCAGGATAACCCTGCCGCAGCCTACCAGTTCTTGCTGTAGCCACTGATAAGCGGCTCTTCCAGCACAAAGGTATGCTCGCACAGCGCACACCTTATTCTGTGGTTCTTACCCCCGTTTGGTACAAAAGCAAACTTTGTCGCCCCACATACTGGACATACCCACATGATATCCAGATTAAACACGATATGCCAAATACTTTTAGTTTCGGATGCCGTAAGTCTCTCCGAAGAATATGGAAAATTTTAAGTTCTGCCCGGCACCAGAATAGTTGGGGGACGTGAGGTGAGCATTCCTGAAGGAGGCTGGGAATACGGTGTATTTGTGGTTGTGGTCATAGCTCTGGAGGCGCTGGTGCTCGCGGGCTTGCTGGAGCTTGCCGGGAGAGCGGCGGGGATGCGGGGGGAGTAGGGTGTACCTCCCCTCTGCAGGAGTTGAGGTGAGCGCCTGGGTGCTTACTGCGCTGGGGTTCTTTGCCGGGGTGCTTGCGGGCTTCTTCGGCATAGGCGGCGGCTTCTTGGTGACCCCAGCGCTGAACATCCTGGGGATGCCGGTTGCGTACGCCATAGGCACAGACCTGGCGCACATCATGGGCAACTCAGTGGTGGCGACCCTCAGGCACAGGAAGCTGGGCAACGTGGACCTTCGCCTTGGTGTGCTCATGATAGCAGGCACCGCTGCGGGGGTTGAGGCGGGCAAGCTCACGGTTCTCACCCTGGAGGAGGCGGGCATAGCCGGGGATGCGGTCAGGGTGCTCTACATCCTGCTTCTGGGCGGCACCTCCGCCTGCATGCTCAGGGACTACCTGAGGGATGGGGAGGAGCCCGGGGAGAGGCTCAGGGAGCTCTCCAGCAGGCTTCGCCTGCCTCCCCTGCTCTCCCTTCCTGCTTCGGGCATACGCGAGGTATCCCTGTGGCTGGTCCTGGGTGTGGGGTTTGCCACAGGGTTTCTCGCCGGCCTTCTGGGCGTTGGCGGCGGGTTCATACGCATGCCCGCGATGATATACGCTCTGGGGGTACCCACCACGGTGGCGGTGGGCACCGACCTCTTTGAGATAATATTCTCCTCGGCCATAGGCGCGATGGTGTACGCGAAGGAGGGCAGGGTGGAGCTTCTCGCCGCCATGCTCATGCTCCCGGGCTCAGCCCTCGGGGCACACGTGGGCGCCCTGGGCACGAAGTACGTGCGGGGGCTGAAGATAAGGCTGTACTTCGCCCTCACCATGCTCTTCGCCGCCCTCAGCGTTGCCCTCAAGCAGGCGGCGAGCATGTACTCCTATGCTCCAGCGGAAGCCCTGGCAGCGCTCCTGCTCTTCGGCTCCGCGGGGCTGATGGCTACGAACATCCTCCTCTGCACCCTGCGGGGCGCCGTGCAGGAGCGCGCTGCGCCAGCGGAGAGGCGCGGGGTGCTGGCGGCAAGCGGTGGCTCGGTGCACGCCCTGCGCGCCCTCCGGGTTGCGGCCAGGATTGCGGTGCGCTCGGGTGAGAAGCTCACCCTGCTGGTGGTGGAGGAGCCCGGCATGCCCCTGAAGCAGGTGACGGAGCGCTCCCTGCGTGCGGTCCTGGCGGAGGGTGCCTCGGCAGAGGTTAAGGTAAGAAAGGGCTCCCCCGCAGGCGAGATACTCAGGGAGAGCCGCAGGTACGGGCTCCTGGTTATAGGCTCCCACGGCACCAAGAGCATAGCCGAGCACCTGCTGGGGGGCAACGCGGAGAGGGTGGTCAGCAGGATGCGCACCTCCACCTTAGTTGTAAGAGGGGAGCGCATCTCCAGGGTTCTGGTGTGCCTCAGGCTCCCGGAGTACCGCAGGGGCGTGGTGCGCTCCGCCCTTGAGCTCGCCCGCATCTTCGGGGCAGAGCTCAGGTTCGTCAGCGTTCTCCCCCAGCCGGTGCTGTACAGGGTTAAAACCCTCCCCCTGAGCCTTGAGGATGTGCTCCACATCTACCCCGGGAGGCGCGGGGCAATACAGGAGGTGCTTGAGGCGGCGGCACGTGAGGGCGTGCCTGCCACGGCGAGCTTCAGGCAGGGCATACCCGAGGAGGAGATCCTCAGGGAGGCGGAGGAGTGGGGTGCGGACCTGCTGGTTCTCGGGGACTCCGGCTGGGGCAGGCTGAGCGAGCTGGTGGGCTCCCTCTCGGAGCACATTGTAAAGCACGCCCCCGTAAGCGTGCTGGTGGTGCACAGGAGCTCAGAATCTCTTTTTTGTCAGCCTGCTCAGGTCAAAGCTGGCGGTGCTTGCGATTGCCATGACCGCCATCACCCCCGCCTGCACGGGGTCGGTGACCACCAAGTCAGCCACCTCCGGCACCGAGCCAGCCATGTTCAGGGATATCACGGGAATGCCGTAGTCGGCTTTGAGCTCCTGCACCGCCCTTGAAACCTCCCCTCCCATGAGGGCACCCGCCAGCACCAGCACCCCTGCCCTGTGCAGCCTCCCCACCGCCCTGACAGCTTCAGCCAGCTTCTCCTCCCCGGCAAGCGGGATGGTATCCACGCTTATCCTCTCCCCCCTCAGGTTGTGCCTGTCAGCCTCGCTCACCGCCCCCAGCACCACCTGCGCCACCTGGGCGCCCGCACCTATCACTATGACCCTCTTTCCGTAGATGTCCTCTAAGGGGCGGTGGGACTCCACCTGCACAACGCTCTCCACACCGAGAAGCTCCCTCTTCAGCGCCTCCAGGTCTCTCACGCCATCAAGCTCAAAGTACACCTGCACCAGCTCATCCTGCATGAACTGCTGCACGTAGGTTATGTTCACGTCATGCCTGGCTATGACGGTGCTCAGGTCCCTGAGCAGCCCCTTGCGGTCGCTTGCGAAGACGCTTATCCCCACAACCATGGGCACACCTACGGAGACAGCTCAATACCGTTTGAGCCGATGGTGAACTTGAAGGAGCCTATAACGTGCTTGGTTCCCCTCATCTTCCGTATGGAAATCCTGCGCTTCTGGGTCTCCGAGTCAAGGCGCAGGATGAGCACGCCATCAAACATGAAGGTCTCCATTGGAAACTCCTTGATGCCGATGTCCGCGCTCTGCCCCTCGGTTATCACCAAGGAGGTAACGTTCCGCAGGCTGAGCAGCTTTGAGAGCCTCAGGATTTTGGTTCGCTTCTCAAACTCATCCTGGGCGTAGAGCCCCATTACAGCCAGGCTGTCAATCACCACCCTCTTGGCGTCTATGGCGTTTATGGCATCGTCAAGGTTGGCTATCAGGTTGTCCACGTCCAGCCCCGTTCGCAGTATCTCCTCATCAACGTCATCGGATATCCTGTAGGTCACCGCATCCATGAGTATCAGCTTCTGCTCCTTCTCGTACTTCTCAATGTCCCACCCGAAGCTCCGCATGTTCCTCCTGATTTTGTCAGGGGTCTCGTCAAAGGTTATGAAGATGCCCGGCTCGTCATACCTGGTAACTCCCGTGTAGATGTACTGCATACCAAAGATTGATTTTCCGCTGCCGGGTCCGCCGATTACGAGGATGGTGTTTCCTTTGGGGAATCCGCCTATGGCAAACAGGTTATCCAGTCCAGGGATTCCTGTCTTCACAACCTCCATTCACCGTTACCTCCCGTTACAGTATCTTTTCATCCCCCAATATAAACCTTTACAGCACCCTCCTCAGCACCTCAAGGGTGCTCCTGCTGGAGATGCGAACCCTGCGCACCTCCTCCTTAGTTACCATATCAAGCCTCACCTCTCTCCCCTGCACCACCACCCTGCCCCTCTCCACCAGCTCCGCAAACCCGCTTCCCCTCACCCCGAGGCTCGCGGCTCTCTCTGCGTCCATCCTGCGGCTCCTCAGCACCAGCTCATCTCCCTCCAGGCTGAGCCCTCCCCTCTTGGAGAGCAGCTCCACGCATGCCTTCACCACCTCCTCGGGCGTGGCATCGCCCCTGAGCCCCGTCACCCTGCCATCGGAGCGGCAGGCAGTGAGCCCCAGCCTCCTGAGGAGCTCCTTGAACCCCCGTGTATCAGCCCTCTCCGCCTCCCTGAGAAGCTCCACATCCACTTCCACCCTCCTGCCGGAGAACCTCTGCAGCACCTGCCTCCTCCTGCCCGCGGGGATGCCCAGCCTCTCGCACATCTCCAGCACCTTCCTCCGCTCCTCCGCCTTCATCCCCTTCCAGTCCAGGTGCACCGCCTCGGCACCGCACCGCTCCACAGCCAGCCTGAAAACCTCAAACTCAAGCTCCGGTATGGCGTAGCTGGGTATGATGTGCCCCACCGCAACCTCGCTCTGCAGCACCAGCTCCGTGTGCCTCGGCGCGTAGTGGCTCCCCCCGGCGCCCAGGCAGCAGGGGAAGCTCTCCCTGCAGGCGGCAGCCTTAAGCGCCGCCTCCACCACCGCCCTGAGAGCCCTCCTGTCCCTCCACTCCTCCTCCCCCGGACCCACCTCAACGAAGAGCAGGGGCTTCTCAAGCTCCGTGGGACCGTGGTGGGTCGCCTCCAAGCACACCTGGTAATCCAAGGAGTGCTCCCTCCTGTGCCTCTCCAGCTCAAGAAGCGCAACCCGCATGGCACCGGGAGCAGCTCTGGCAACCGAGCACGGCTCACCCCCCACCAGCGCCTCCCTCCCCAGGTTGCCGGTCACGTGCACGCTCAGGGTCCTGAGCTCCGACCTCGCCCTGTGGCGCGAGGCGAAGACATACAGCTCGGCATCTGGAAAGTGGCGGTCAAGGTGCTCCGCTCTTACCAGCTCCCTCTCCGTGGAAATCGCCAGGAGCTCACCCCTCCTGAGCACCGGCATGCCCTCAAACTCCTCCCCGGCTGGGGAGAAGCCGTACTCCGGGAGCATCTCAAACATCCGCCTGCCTGCAGCATCCCGCTGCGAGGTCACAATGAGCCTCATCCTCTACCCTCTGAACCCGGGCCTCTCAGAGAGCCTCTCCGGCAGGGGCAGGGGGCAGAACACCTTTCCCCTGCACTCCGCCTCAACCATGCGCCCCAGCTCTTCGGGCGCCATCTTCCTGTTCTCCCCCGTGGCTCTGAGCCTGACGCTCACCACGCCCTCCTCAGCCTCCCTCTCCCCCACCACGCAGATGAAGGGTATCCACTCCTTCTCAGCCCTCCGCACCTTCTTCTGCAGGGTCTCGGTGGTATCGTCAATGTCAGCCCTCACCCTCATCCCGCGCAGCCTCTCCAGCACCTCCAGGGCGTAATCCATGCTCTTCTCCGACACCGGCAGGACCCGCACCTGCGTGGGCGCAAGCCAGAGGGGGAGCACGGGCTTCTCCCCCCTCTTAGCCCGCAGGTACGCCTGCTCAAGCATGGCATAGACATTCCTCTCAATACCCCCGCTGATGCTGGCGTGCAGCAGCACGGGGGTTCGCCTCTCCCCCCTCTCATCCACATATCCTATCCCGAAGCGCTCGGCGTTCTCCACGTCTATCTGCACCGTGGAGAGGGTTGCCGCCTTCCTCTGGGAGTCCACCACGCAGAACTCAAACTTCATCACGAAGTAGAAGAACCTCTCGCTCCACATCTCAACGAGCACGGGTCTGCCCAGGGCTTTCGCCAGGGTGTGGGCGAACTCCCTGTTCTCCTCGTAGAAGCCGCGCACGAAGCGAACCACAGCTTCGTACTCAAGCTCAACCTCCCGCATCCAGCGCATGCTGAGCTCAAACTGGCGCAGGAACTCCTCCTTAGCCTGCTCCATGTCCCCGCACAGGGTGTGCATATCCGGCATGGTGAAGGCTCTCAGGCGCTTCAGTCCGACGAGCTCACCGCTCTGCTCCCTCCTGAAGGAGTACCTTGTGAGCTCGTAGAGCCTCAGGGGCAGGTGCCTGTGGCTTATCGTCATGTTCCTCATCATCAGGTACTGCCCGAAGCAGGCGGCAAAGCGCAGGAAGTACTCCCTGCGGTCGCTGAGCACGATGTACTGGCGAGCAGGGAAGCGGTGCAGGTAGCTGCTGAGCTGGGGGTGCTCTAAGTCGTACATGACGGGTGTCTCAACCTCCATGGCGCCGTACTCCGCGAGCACCCTGCCCACCTGCTCCTCCAGGAGGCGCTTTATCATCCTCCCCTTCGGGTACCACCTCAGGTTCCCTGGGTCGGAGCCGGGCTCGTGGTCAGCCAGCTGGTGCTCCTTCATCAGCCTCAGGTGGGCAGGCTCACCCTCGGCGGCTCTTGTACCCCTGAGCTCGTACTCGTACACCTCCCTCAGCCTCTCGTGCCCCGAGAAGTCAAACTCCTCCGCCGGCACAAGGGCGCCCTCGGGGGTGAGCACGTACCACTCGCTCTCCAGCTTCTTCTCCGCCACCAGGGCACGGCTCTCCTCCTCCCCTCCTATCTCCTTGGAAAGCTCGCTCAGTGGGTGCCCCTTGCACCTGAGCTCAAAGCTCTTGTACCACCCGAAGGGTGCACGCATCACCGGCACCCGCTCCGCAAGCTCCGCCTCCAGCTTCCTCAGCACCTCCACCGCCGTTGGGGCGTCTGCCAGAGACGAGCTCAGGTGGGCGTAGGGGTAGAGCACCACCCTCTCCGCCCCCACCTGCTTCAGGGTTTCCAGCACCTCCTCAGCGGCTCTGTGCACCGTCTCCTCCCCATCTCCCCTCTCCACGGCGGTGAACACCACCAGGGCGTTCTCTGCTCTCCCCTGCAGCCTGTGCTCCTCCACATCCTCGGCTATCCTGGTCTTCCTCTTTGCCCGGTACTCAATATAATCCACGTGAAGCAGCAGAAGCCTCATTGCGGCACCCATGCTACCTTGGCACGGGACATCTTATAAGCTTTTTCCACACCTTAAAATCAAGGACCCCCCTCCCAAGCCCCCGTTAACTATGTGCGCACACTCACATATATACTTTTTTAGGACTAAATATCAAAAACTTCTGCCATCAAAGCGTTTAGTAACCCCGAGTTATTGAACATCTCTTCAAGAGCCTCTGAGCTTCCAGATGGAGTCCATCAGAACCACCGCCTCCCTGCCGAGGGGCGTGATTCTGTAGAGCTTTGAGCGGTCCTGCACCAGCATTCCCGTCTTCTTCAGCCTCTTGAGGTGGAAGTTCACGGAGGTGGGGTCTCTTGCGCCGGTAGCCTTCCAGATGGCGGTGAAGGTCAGCGCGCCAGAGTTCAGCACCCTCAGAATCTTCCTGCGCATGGGGTGGAGCAGGGCTTTGAGCACCTCCTCAAACTCCTCCTCCCCTATCCCCTCCCTCCTCTCCTCCCTCTTCTCCAGCACCCTCTGTATGGCTCCCTGGATGTCCTCCACGCTGAAGGGCTTCGGTATGTAGTCGCTGGCGCCGAGGCGCATGGCATCAACCGCCCCCTTTATGCTGGAGTACCCTGTGATGATTATGACCTCGGTTCCCGGCAGGTTGTGGCGCACCCACTCCAGCAGCTCAAGCCCGCTCCCCCTGGGCAGCCTGAGGTCAGCCACCACCACGTCCACCTTCTCCCTCTTCAGCAGGGCGAGCGCCTCCTTCGCCTCCCTGGCGGTGAGCACCCTGTACTCAGGGCTGAGCAGCCTCTCCAAGGCGCTCAGGGTTATGGGCTCATCCTCCACCACAAGCACGCAGGCTTTCTCCGAGCTCAGCTTCCAGCACCTCCCTTGCCGCCTCCGTACCCGCCCCCGGCTTCACCCCGTGCCCGGAGCACCTGAGCACCTGCTCCAGGCAGGCGAGCAGGCTCAGAAGCTCCCCGGCTCTGACCTCCCCCATGTGCCCTATCCTGAATATCCTCCCCTTCAGCTTCTCCTGCCCCCCCGCCACCAGGATGCCGTACTCCTCCTTGAGCCTGCCCCTCACATCCGCGTCGCTCAGACCCTCGGGTATCCTTATGGCGGTTACTGTATTTGATGCGTGCTCCCTCTCCGGCAGCAGCTCCAGGT
Source organism: Candidatus Hydrothermarchaeota archaeon (assembly GCA_015521945.1). Classification (GTDB taxonomy): domain Archaea; phylum Hydrothermarchaeota; class Hydrothermarchaeia; order Hydrothermarchaeales; family BMS3B; genus JAADFH01. Next base: position 12,861 of record WANG01000146.1, on the reverse strand, counting down.
TCATTGCCTCAGCGGCTCTCCTGGTGGCCTCGGCGAGCGCCCTGTGCCGGCGTATCCTCGCCTCCAGGGTCTCCCTCTCAATTCTCTTCAGGGCTGCGTGCAGCCCGTATATCAGGGAAACCGAGGGCGTGAAGGGGGTGGTGCGCTTCCTCAGCGCCTTCCTGTACCTGAGCAGGTCCAGGTAGAAGGCGTGCCTGTTCCTCACCTCCTGCATGCGCTCCCAGGCACGCTCGCTCACAGCCACGAAGCCGAGCCCAGGAGGGGCTGCCAAGCACTTCTGGGAGCCGGTTATGCACAGGTCTATACCCCAGGCGTCGGTCTCCACCACGTCCCCGCCCACGCTGGTTATCGCGTCGGCTATGAATAGAGCACCATGCTCCCTCGCCAGCCTCCCCACCTCCCCGGCGTCGTGCACCACGCCCGTGGAGGTCTCGTTGTGGGTAAGGGTCACCACCTCGGCACCGCTCTCGGAGAGAGCCTCATCCACCTCCTCCGCTGAGAAGGTGCCGCCCCACTCCACTTCCAGGCGGCTCACCTCTGCTCCGAAGCACCTCGCAATTTCTCCCAGCCTCTCTCCGAACTTCCCGCCCCCGATGCTCAGCACCCTCGTACCCGGCTCCACCACGCTCGCCACCGCAGCCTCCATGGCGGCGGTGCCGGAGCCGGTTATAATGGCAACCTCATTCTTTGTGCGGTACACCATGCCGAGAAGCCGCCAGCACTCCTCCAGCACCTCCTCAAACTCGGGGGTGCGGTGCCCCATCACGGGCCTTGCCATAGCAAGCAGCACCTCATCGTCAAGCTCAACCGGACCGGGAATCATGAGCTTCGTGGCAATCACCTCTTCTTCTGGAGTTGGCGCAGGCGGTAATAAAAGTTTCTGCCATCGTTACCGCATCCTGCGGGGGGCATGTACTACGAGGGAAGGTGCGCCGTGGTAGGCGGATTTGAGCGGGTTGGAAAGAGCGAGGCGAGGCTGCTGGAGGAGGCTTTCAAGCGTGGCGAGGTGGTGAGCGTTTACGTTGTGCCCGACCTGGATGAAAGGCAGCTCAAGCGGGCGCTGAGGAAGCTGGAGCAGTACCTCAGGGCCAGGTACCCCGGCAGGTACGAGGTGCGGGTTATGAAGAGCCTGGAGGAGGCGGCTGAGAGCGACGCCCACACCCTTGTGGTGCCCTACTCCGAGCTTGCAGAGAAGCTCAACGCCCTCCGGGAGAAGAAGGGACTCAAGAGGCTCACCTCCGTGGTGGTAGAGCCGGAGTCAGGCGGTGATTAGCTTCCTCAGCAGCGCCACTATGCGCCTGAACTTCAGCCCCTTTGACCAGTCAAGCTCCCTGCGGTCTATCATCACCCTCTCCCGCAGCTCCATCAGGGACTCCCTCATCTTGACCTCCGAGCACTCCCCCCTGCGGTGCGCCTCAACCACCCTGATCATGTCCTGCGACACCTCTATCCTGTGCCTGATTTCCTCCAGGGAGTCTAAGTCAATAATCCCTGCCTCAGCCTTCAGCTCCGCCAGCCTCAGGGCAGCCTGGTAGCTCAGCCTGACTATGTCCTCCCTGCTCAGGTGGGTGGTGCGGTAGCTCAGGAAGTCCTTCCAGCTCACCCCCGTGTCAAGTATCCTGTAGTGGTCCATCATGCTCTCCGCGAACTTCACAAAGCCGCACCTCTCCGGGTGCTCGTAGGCGATGGAGCCGGGGTCCAAGAAGGGTGCGTAGGGGGAGATGAAGGGGAGCAGCCTCCTGCCCCTGTGCTCCTCCATGAGCTGCTCGGCGAGCTTCAGGGTGGCGTGGATGCTCTCCTCGCTCTGCCCGCCCAGCCCCACGCTGAAGTAGAGGTCAAACTGCCGGCACCCGCAGGAGAAGGCTTTCTCCAGCATGTCCCGCAGGGCTGCGTTGGAGTAGTTCCTGCCTATCTTCCTGCGCACCTCCTCAACCCCCGAGTCGGGGGACATCTCTATGGTGAAGTCGTCAACGCTTCTGCTGATTTCCCGCATGAAGCCCCGGGAGAAGGGAAGGAATGCCTCAAAGATCAGGGGGATGTCCACCCTCTCCCTCCTCAGCATCTCAAGAATCCTCCTCCCGTACCTCTCCCCGCCTATGGCGAGGTCCCCCAGGATGAAAGCCGGCACCTGAAACTCCTGAACAGCCAAGATGTCCTCAACCACCTTCTCGGGGCTCCTGAAGGCGACCCCATGCCTGTTGCATATCCTGGCGTAGGCGTAGCTTGAGCCCCCGCAGGCGGTGCAGTTGCACTCGCACCCCTTGCGCGTGAGCACCGCCATTATGGGGTGCTCTATGAAGTCAAGGAAGGGGAGCATGTCCAGGTTTTTTGAACGCACGAAGCTCCTGAAGATGTACTCGTAGTCAAGGTTGAAGCAGTCAATGCTCTCGGGCACGTGGCTCAGGGGGTTGACCCTTAGTCTATCACCCTCGCGGTAGCTCAGGTTGGGGACCTCCTCCGCATCCCCCCTGCCCTCAATCACCTCCATGAGCTTCACGAAGGGAACCTCGGTGGAGTCCCCCCGGAGGACGTAGTCCACCTGGGGCACCTCCGAGAGGAGCTCACGGTGGAAGTAGCTTGAGGACAGCCCCCCGAATATCACGGGCACCTCGGGGTGAACCTCCTTGCACACCCTCGCCAGGTTAATAGCTCCGTGCACGTGAGGCAGCCAGTGCAGGTCTATGCCGAAGGCTTCAGCCTGCATCCTGGAGAGGTACTCTGCGGGGTTGAAGCCGGGGTCCCTGAGCATCTTGAGGGCGATGTTGACTATCCTCACCCTGTACCCGTGCTGCTCAAGGGTTGAGGCGATGGAGACGAAGCCCAGCGGGTACATCTCAAACACTGGGGTTGAGGGCACGAGGTCGTTTATGGGACCCCAGAGTATGGGCCTCTCCCTGAAGTCAAAGATGCTGGGCGGGTGGAGGAGAACCAGGTCAGCCTTCATAGGTAACACCTTCCCTGCAGCGTATTAAACCTACCGCTACACCCACGGGTAACCATTAAAATGATTTTTAACTGGGTGAAGGTGTGCTTTAACGCTTACCATAATACTTGCACATGTTATCTGCTCTATCCCTGAAAGCTCATTCATCCGCTATCCAGAACCGCGGAGGATTTTCTGGACCCAACGTCTGCAGAGGTGAACAGATGGGAAAGAAGGCACATCACCCGCACCGTGGAAGTCTGGGGTACAGCCCGAGAAAGAGGGCGGCATCCCCGGTGCCCAGGATAAGGACCTGGGTAGCTGACACTGCCGTGAGGATGCAGGGCTTCGCCGGGTACAAGGCGGGCATGACCCACGTGGTGCGGGTAGATGACTATCCGCACTCCATAACCCACGGACAGGAGATAGTGGTACCTGCCACGGTTATTGAGACGCCCCCGCTTGCGGTTTTTGGGGTCAGGGTTTACACGAAGACAACCAGCGGTCTCAGGACCCTGACGGAGTGCTGGGCGGAGAATATAGACCCCAGGCTGGGACGGGTGTTCCCGCTGCCCAAGAAGCGCAGGGGGGCTGAGGACATCCAGAAGTACGCTGACAGGGCGGCTGAGGTCAGGGTGCTGGTTCACACCCAGCCCTGGCTGGCTGGAATCGGCAAGAAGACGCCCGAGGTGATGGAGCACGTGGTAACTGGCTCACCTGAGGAGGCGCTTAATTACGCGGCTGAGAGGCTCGGGAGCTCCATCGGGGTCAAGGACATCCTGAGCACGGGCGAGCTGGTTGACGTTGCCGCGGTGACCAAGGGCAAGGGCTTCCAGAGCTCGGTGCGCAGGTGGGGCGTGAAGATACTCCACCACAAGACCCGCAAGGGCAGGAGAAGGGCGGGCACCCTTGGTCCCTGGCACCCGTCGGCGATGATGTGGTCGGTGCCCCAGAGCGGGCAGATGGGGTACCACCACCGCACCGAGTTCAACAAGCGCATCTTAGCCATAGGTGATGAGGGCGTGCTCACCATTGACGGCACCAAGTTGGAGATTACCCCGCCGGGAGGGTTCCTGAGCTACGGTGTGGTCAAGAGCGACTTTGTGCTGCTTGAGGGCTCGGTTCCCGGTCCGAGAAAGAGGCTGGTGCGCATGCGCCCGGCGGTGCGCCCCCCGAAGCGCATGCCCGAGGGTGCCCCCAAGCTCGTGTACGTGAGCACCAGCTCAAAGCAGGGGGTGTAGGCGTTGGTCAGGGTTTACTCGCTGGACGGTAGCGTCAGGGGGGATGTGGAGCTTCCTGAAGTGTTCTCCGCACCTTATAGACCGGACCTGATAAAGAAGGCGGTGCTGGCGCAGCAGTCCCACAGGCTGCAGCCCTACGGGGCAGACCCCATGGCTGGCAAGCGCACCTCAGCCGAGTCCTGGGGTCCCGGGCATGGGGTCTCCAGGGTGCCCAGGGTGAAGGGCAGCAGGCACCCCGCAGCGGGAAGGGGCGCCTTCGTGCCCCAGGCGGTGGGCGGGCGCAGGGCGCATCCCCCGAAGGCTGAGAAGGTGCTGTATGAGAAGATAAACCGCAAGGAGAGGCTCAAAGCCACAGCCTCGGCGGTGGCTGCCACGGCTTCTCCGGAGCTTGTGCGTGCCAGGGGGCACGTGTTCTCGGCGGAGGAGCTGCCCCTGGTGGTGGAGGACTCCCTTGAGGAGCTCACCAGAGCCAGAGATGTTCTGAAGGTCTTCTCAGCCCTGGGTGTTGCTGAGGATGTTGAAAGAGCTGAAAGGCGTAAGATACGCGCTGGAAAGGGCAAGATGCGTGGAAGGAGGCATCGCACTGGGAAGAGCGTGCTTATAGTCGTGGCGCAGGACAGGGGAATCGGAAGGGGTGCCAGGAACCTGCCGGGGGTTGATGTTGTCACCGCACGTGAGCTCAGCGCCGAGGACCTGGCTCCGGGAGCGCATGCGGGCAGGCTTACCCTTTACACCGAAAGTTCTTTAAGTGTGCTTGCTGAGAGGTTTGAGCCATGGGCAGTGAGGTGATAATCTCTCCGGACGTTACGGAGAAGTCCATGAAGATGCTGGAAAAGGAGAACAAGCTGGTGTTCATAGTTTCAAGGAGCGCCAACAGGCAGGAGATAAGGAGGGCGATTGAGGAGATGTACGGTGTGAAGGTGATGAAGGTAAACACCAGCATCCACCGCGGGCGGAAGAAGGCGTACGTGCGCCTGGCGCCCGAGTACAGCGCCGCGGATGTTGCAACAAAGGCGGGTATATTCTGAGGTGAGGCTGAAATGGGCAAGAGGATAATCTCACAGCGCAGGGGCAGGGGGGGAAGCGTGTTCAGGGCGCCCTCCCACAGGTACAGGTGCGACCTGAAGTACAGGAGGTACGATGAGGCTGAGAAGCAGGGAGTGGTGAGGGGGAAGGTGGTGGATATACTGCACGACCCCGGAAGAACCGCACCCCTGCTGGAGGTGGTGTTTGAGACCGGGGAGAGGAGGTACATGCTGGCTCAGGAGGGGGTGAAGGTCGGGGATGTGGTTGAGGAGGGTGCTCAGGCTGCGGTTGCGGTTGGCAACGTTCTTCCCCTGGGCAGGATTCCCGAGGGCACGCCCGTGTGCAACATTGAGCTCCACCCGGGTGACGGGGGCAGGGTGGTGAGGAGCGCGGGCACCTACGGGCTCGTGGTGTCCCATGAGGGCGACTCCACGGTGGTGCAGCTGCCCAGCGGGAGCTTCAAGACCCTCAGCTCGGAGTGCAGGGCAGCCATAGGTGTGGTTGCCGGTGGGGGAAGGAGGGACAAGCCCGTGATGAAGGCGGGCAAGAAGTACCACATGCTGCGCTCAAAGGCGAAGTACTGGCCGGTGGTGAGGAAGGTTGCCATGAATCCCGTGGACCACCCCTTCGGTGGAGGCTCACGCTCTCCAGGTAAGCCCACCACAATATCAAGGAGGATGCCACCAGGCAAGAAGGTTGGGCAGGTGGCTGCGAGGAGGACCGGGAGGCGGTAGCCATGGCGAGGAAGGAGTTCACCTACAGGGGATACACGCTTGATGAGCTGAAGAAGATGAGCCTTGAGGAGTTTGCAGAGCTGCTGCCTGCCAGGCAGAGGCGCTCCCTCAGGAGGGGCTTTACCCAGGTGCAGAAGAAGCTGCTCCAGAAGGTGGAAAAGGCGCTTGAGGGCAAGAACGTGAAGCTCAGGACTCACGCCAGGGACATGATAATACTCCCAAAGATGGTGGGGCTCACCTTCCAGGTGCACAACGGCAAGGAGTGGGTCAGGGTGGAGGTGAAGCCCGAGATGATAGGGCACTACCTGGGTGAGTTCGCCCCCACCAGGAAGAGGGTCAGGCACGGCTCTCCTGGTGTCGGCGCGACCAGGAGCTCAATGTACATACCGCTCAAGTGAGGTTGGAGCATGGGCAGGCTTGGTTACTCCTTCAAACCCGAGAACCCCGAGAAGAGCGCAAGGGCAATGGGCAGGATGCTCAGGGTGTCCCCCAAGTACTGCGTGGAGATAGCCAGGGAGCTCAGGGGAATGAAGCTTGACAGGGCGAAGGCGTACCTGATGGATATCGCTGAGATGCGCAGACCCCTGCCCCTGAGGAGGCACCTCAAGGGCGTGGCGCACCGCAGGGGGCTCCGCAAGGCGTGCGCGGGGAGGTACCCTAAGAAGGCGGCGATGCAGGTGCTGCGGGTGCTGGAGAGTGCGGAGAAGAACGCCGAGTACAAGGGGCTTGATGTGGAGAAGCTGTACATACGCCACATTGCAGCCCAGCGGGGCAGGATAATCCGGGGCTGGATTCCCAGAGCCTTTGCGAGAGCCACACCCCACAACACGCCGACCACCCATCTGGAAGTGGTGCTGGAGGAGAGGTAATGGCGCTGGAGAGGAAGTTCATAGAGGACAACATCCACAGGTTTGAGGTGGTGGAGTTCCTGCACAGGGAGCTGGAGAAGACGGGATGCGGCGAGGTGGAGGTGCAGCGCACCCCCATAGGCACCAGGGTGGTGGTGTGGGTGCAGCGCCCCGGGCTGGTGATAGGGCGAAAGGGGCAGGCTATCAGGAAGCTCACCGCCATACTCAAGAGCAAGTTCGGGCTTGACAACCCCCAGATTGAGGTGCAGGAGCTTGAGGTGCCGGAGCTCAACCCCCAGGTTATGGCGAGGAGCATCGCCGCCGCCCTGGAGAGGGGCACCCACTTCAGGAAGGCGGGGTACACGGCGCTGCACAGGATAATGGATGCGGGGGCGAGGGGTGCGGAGATTACCATCTCCGGGAAGCTGACGGGGGAGAGGGCAAAGACGGTGAAGTTTGTTGACGGGTACCTGAAGCACTGCGGCGAGCCGGCTATGCAGTTCGTGAAGGTGGGGTATGCCATAGCCTCCCCCAAGCCGGGGGTTATAGGAGTTAAGGTCAAGATAATGCCGCCCGGCACGAGGCTGCCGGATGACGTGGTTTACAGGGAGGAGCCAGAGAAGAAGGAGGCGCAGCAGGAGGCGGGTCAGAGTGAAGTGGAGGGTGCGGAGTCAGGGGAAGCGCAGCAGGCTGAGCAGGCAGCGGAGGCGGTGAGCGAGAAGACGGAGCAGGGTGCAGATGCCGAAGAGCGGGTGGAGGTGAAGCAGGATGGCGATAGTAAGGGCGAGTGAGCTCAGGGACATGGGCACGGAGGAGCTGCAGGAGAAGCTGGAGGAGCTCAGGATGGAGCTCTTCAAGGAGCGCTCAAAGGCTGCTGCCATAGGCACGCCCGAGAACCCGGGAAGGGTGCGGGAGATCCGCAGAACCATCGCCAGGATACTCACCATAATGAAGGAGAGGTCTGCTGAAGAATGAGGCTGAGAGCTAAGTACCTGACCAAGCACGAGCTCATAGGCTTGGAGTGCAGGGTGGTGGATGCCACCGACAGGGGCATGGTCGGCATCTCGGGAAGGGTTGTGGATGAGACCAGGAACATGCTGGTTATCCAGACGCGGGACGGCAGGAAGATGGTGCCCAAGAGGGGTACGAGGTTTGTGTTCAGGGTGGATGAGCAGGTGCTTGAGGTTGAGGGCGAGAGCATACTCGCCAGGCCCGAGGACAGGATAAAGATGAGAAGGTGATGCGGATGCGTGATATAGGTGTGGATGTCAGGCCTCCTGAGAGGGAGTGCACCGATGAGCACTGCCCCTTCCACGGCCACCTGAAGGTGAGGGGGCAGATAATAGAGGGTACAGTGGTGAGCGACAGGATGAACAACAGCGTGGTGGTCCAAAAAGATTACCTTCGTTACATTAAAAAATACGAGAGGTACGAGAAGCGCAGGAGCAGGATACTCGCCCACAACCCCCCGTGCATCTCGGCAAGGGTGGGTGAGCGGGTAAAGATTATGGAGTGCAGACCCATAAGCAAGGCAAAGAGTTTTGTGGTGATTGAGAAGGAGGCAGAGGAATGAAGGCGGTGCCCGCAAGCGTTACCAGAGCGCTGCCGAGCGGTGCAAGGCTCACGGTTGCAGACAACACGGGAGCGAAGGAGATTGAGATCATCCAGGTCATAGGGTACAGGGGAACCAGAAGGAGGTACCCCAGAGCTGGCGTGGGCGACATGGTGGTGGCGAGCGTGAAGAAGGGCACCCCGGAGATGAGGAAGCAGGTGGTCAGGGCGGTTATAATACGCCAGCGGAAGGAGTACAGGCGCAGGAACGGCTGGAGGATAAAGTTTGAGGACAACGCCGCCGTCATCACCAACGAGAAGGGCGAGCCGAAGGGGAGCGAGATAAAGGGCGCGGTTGCCAAGGAGGCGGCTGAGCGCTGGTCAAAGATAGCCAGCTTGGCGAGCACGGTGGTGTAGGGTATGAGCAGCAGACAGCCCAGGAAGCAGAGGAAGTTGCTGTACACCGCCCCCATGCACAGGAGGCAGAAGATGGTGTGCGCCCACCTGAGCGGTGAGCTCAGGGAGGAGTACGGAAGGCGCAGCCTGCCCGTGCGCAAGGGGGACAAGGTCAGGGTGCTCAGGGGCGACTTCAAGGGGCATGAGGGCATCGTGGAGAGGGTTGACCTGAAGAGGATGAGGATATTTGTAACCGGGGTTACGGTGCAGAAGAGCGATGGTACCGAGAGGCTGTACCCCCTGCATCCCTCAAACGTTGAGATCGTGAAGCTTGAGCTGAGGGATGAAGAGCGTAAGGCGATGCTGGAGAGGTAGATGGTAATGAGCTTGCACGCGAAGAGGCTTACGGCTCCGAGGGTGCTGAAGATTCCCAAGAGGGTGAGCAGGTTCATAGTCAAGCCCTCTCCAGGCCCGCATCCGGCGGAGAGGAGCATACCCCTGCTGGTGCTGGTGAGGGATGTGCTGGGATACGCCAGGAACGCCAGGGAAGCGAAGAGGATTATCAAGGCTGGCAAGGTGCTGGTGGACGGGAGGGTGAGGAAGGACCACAAGTACCCCGTGGGGCTGATGGACGTTGTCACCATTCCTGAGGCTGAGGTTTCAAAGGTTGTGGTGATGGACACCCGCGGAAGGCTGGTGCTCAGGGATATACCCCCAGAGCAGGCGGGCACCAAGCTGTGCAGGATTGAGAACAAGACCGTGGTGAAGGGCGGGCATATACAGCTCAACATGCACGACGGGAGGAACCTGCTGGTCAGGGTGAAGAACCCCGAGAAGCCCGAGGAGGACGTGTACACCACCGGAGATACGGTGCTTGTTGACCTGAGCAGCGGCGCTGCCGTGGGGCACATAAAGTACGAGCCCGGCAGCTTGGGGTACGTCATCGGGGGCAGGCACACGGGAGAGGTCGCCAGGATAGAGGAGATACGCAAGGTCAGGGGATGCCAGCCGAACGTGGTGGTTCTCTCAAAGGGCTCCGGGAGGTTTGAGACCATTGAGGAGTACGTGTTCGTAATCGGGGAGCAGGAGCCGGTGCTCAGGGGGGTGTTTGAGGAGTGAACCCCATGCGCAGGCTGCGCATAGCCAAGGTTACCGTTAACATGGGCGTCGGCGAGGCAGGAGAGCGCCTCGCCAAGGCTGAGAAGCTGCTGGAGGAGCTCACGGGGCAGAAGCCCGTGCAGCTCAGAGCCAAACGCACCATCCAGCCCTTCGGAATAAGGAAGAACCTGCCCATAGCGTGCAAGGTGACCCTGAGGGGTGAGAGGGCGAGGGCGTTCCTGGACAAGGCTCTCACCGCCGTTGAGAGGCGAATCAGCGCCAGGAGCTTTGATGAGCACGGCAACTTTGCCTTCGGTATAAGGGAGCACATAGACCTGCCGGACGTGAAGTACGACCCCATGGTGGGCATCTACGGAATGGACGTGTGCGTTGCCATAGAGCGCCCCGGCTACAGGGTCAAGCACCGCAGGCTGAAGCGCACCAAGGTGGGCAAGAGCCACAGGGTTACCCGGGATGAGGCGATTGAGTTCCTCAGGCAGGAGTTTGGTGTGGAGGTGGTGTAGATGGCGCAGAGGCGTGTGGGCAAGGGCACCAGAAGGTGCAGGAGGTGCGGCACCTACGGCGCCATAATCAGGAGGTACGGGCTGTACATTTGCAGGCACTGCTTCAGGGAGGTCGCGCCCGAGATAGGGTTCAAGAAGTATGAGTGAGGTGAAGTCATGCGCTTTGATCCGCTTGCAGATGCTCTCTCCACGATAAAGAACAGCGAGTACAGCGGCAGGCTGGAGTGCACAATAAAGCCAGCTTCAAAGCTCATAGCCAGCGTGCTCAACGTAATGAGGGAGTACGGGTACCTGAAGGAGTACGAGTACATAGAGGATGGTAGAGGCGGAGTGTTCAGGGTCAGGCTTGCGGGGAAGATAAACGACTGCGGGGTTATAAGGCCCAGGTTCCCCGTGGGCGTGAGGGATATTGAGAAGTACGAGAAGCGCTTCCTGCCGGCGAGCGGGTTTGGTGTGCTCGTGGTGTCAACCCCCCTGGGGATCATGAGCCACTACGCCGCCAGGGAGAAGCATACGGGTGGCAGGCTAATCGCCTACGTTTACTGAGGTGACGCAGATGGAGTACGCCGAGGAGGTAACTGTGCCAGAGGGCGTGGAGCTCAGGATTGAGGGAGACGAGGTGGTGGTCAGCGGAAGCAGGGGCGAGCTGCGCAGAAGGCTGGCGTATCCAGGGGTGAGGATAAGGAAGGAGGGCAGCAGGGTGTACATAGAGGCGGAGCTGCCGAGGAGGAAGCACCGCGCCATGGTTGGAACCTTCAGGGCTCACATCCAGAACATGATAAAGGGGGTTACCCAGGGGTTCACCTACAAGCTCAAGGTGGTGCACTCCCACTTCCCGATGACGGTCAGGGTTGAGGGTGATGAGGTGGTGGTGGAGAACTACTTGGGCGAGAAGGTGCCCAGGAGGATAAAGATATTCGGGAACTGCAGGGTCAAGGTTGCGGGTGATGAGGTGGTGGTGGAGGGTATAAACAAGGAGGAGGTCGGGCAGACGGCGGCGAGGATAGAGCAGCTCACCAGGCCTGGAAGGAGGGACCCGAGAACCTTCCAGGATGGCATCTACTTGGTTGAGAGGGATGGTGTTCCTGTGTAGGATGGTGCTTGGAGATGAGGCTCAGAAGGAAACCGGAGTTCAAGAGGGTTGATTATCACCGCCATAAGAAGCTGAGGAGAAGCTCCTGGCGGAGACCGCGCGGGAGGCACAACAAGACCAGAAAGCAGAAGAAGGGCAAGTTCCTGATGCCGAAGATAGGCTATGGAAATGCCGCAGAGCTGCGGGGTCTGCACCCCTCCGGCTACCGCGAGGTGCTGGTTCACACGCCGAGCCAGCTTGAGGAGGTGGATGCAGAGAGCGAGGCGGTGCGCATCGCGGGAGGAGTGGGCAGGAGAAAGAGGCTTGAGATACTCAGAATTGCAGAGGAGAAGGGAATTAAGGTGCTTAACCCGGAGGTAAGGTGAATGACGCTCCGTACACAGCGCAGGCTGGCTGCTGCCCTGCTCAGGGCGGGCAGGAAGCGTGTGTGGATAGACCCGGAGGCGGAGGAGGAGGTCAGAGAGGCGGTGACCAGGGAGGACATACGAAGGCTTATCAGGGAAGGCGTGATTCAGGCGAAGCAGAAGCGCGGCATAAGCAGCTACCGGCGGAAGAAGCAGATGGAGCAGAAGCGCAAGGGCAGAAGGCGCGGGCACGGCAGCAGGAAGGGTACCAAGTACGCACGCCTGAGCAAGAAGGAGCGGTGGATGAGGAACGTGCGCTCCCTGCGCAAGATGCTCAGGGAGCTCAGGGACGAGAAGAAGCTCAGCAGGCGGAACTACAGGAAGCTTTATCTGATGGTAAAGGGTGGTGCATTCAGAAGCAGAGCCCACCTGAAGAGCTACCTCAGCGAGATGGAGAGCAGGTGAGCCGGGATGGCAGGCGGAGCCAGATACAGGGTTGCCTTCAGAAGGCGAAGTGAGGGTAAGACCGACTACAGGAAGAGGCTGAAGCTGCTGCTCTCGCACAAGCCGAGGGCTGTGATAAGGCTTACCAACAGGTACGTTATAGCCCAGCTTGTTGAGTACAGACCCGAGGGCGATGTTACTCTGGCATCTGCCCACTCCAAGGAGCTGGCGGAGTTCGGCTGGAAGGGTGGCACCCGCAATCTGTGCTCCGCTTACTTGGTGGGCTACCTGCTCGGAAGGCGGGCGCTGAAGAGGGGCGTGAAGGAGGCGGTGGCAGACCTGGGGCTGCGCACCCCCGTGCACGGGGGCAGGTGCTTCGCCGCTATAAAGGGGATGCTGGACGCAGGGCTCACGGTGCCCGCGAGCGAGGAGGTGCTGCCGGAGATGAGCAGGATAAGGGGGGAGCACATCTCCGCCTACGCTAAGCTGCTCGGCGAGGCAAAGGAGCAGCGCTTCGGGGAGTACCTGAAGCGGGGGCTTGACCCCGAGAATCTGCCCGAGCACTTTGATGAGGTGCTGGAGAGAATCAGGGAGGCTGGTGCAGATGAATGACGAGGTTGAGTGGGTGCCGAAGACCCG
>WANG01000145.1 GCA_015521945.1 Candidatus Hydrothermarchaeota archaeon | reverse complement strand
TGCATAGAGGCGCTCTTCACCCTGGGGGAGAGGCCGGAGGAGGTGCCCGAGATAGACACCGCTCTCTCCCGCATGGGGTACGCCAGCACCACCGAGTACCTCTACCACCTGTGCCACCTCGCCCTTGAGCACAACCTCCTGCCCCACACCAACGCTGGAGTGGTGAGCTACTCGGAGCTTAAGGCGCTGGGTGAGGTCAACGCCAGCATGGGGCTCATGCTTGAGAGCGCCAGCAGGCGCCTGTGCGAGCCCGGCATGCCCCACGAGCACAGCCCCGGGAAGAGCCCGAGGCACAGGCTGAGGCTCATAAGGGACGCCGGCAGGCTCAGGATACCCTTCACCACGGGTCTGCTCATAGGCATAGGCGAGACCCTGGAGGAGATAGCCCGCTCCCTGCTCGCCCTCAGGAAGCTCCAGGACAGGTACGGGCACCTTCAGGAGCTCATAATCCAGAACTTCAAGCCAAAGCCGGGCACACCCATGCAGCACCACCCCGAGCCCCCGCTGGAGCTCATGCTCCGCACCGTGCATGCCGCCTCCGTGCTCTTCCCCTCGGAGGGGATCCAGGTTCCCCCCAACCTGAACCCGGAGTACGAGCTCTTCCTCAGGCACGGTGCCAATGACCTGGGGGGAATCTCACCCCTCACCAGGGACCACATAAACCCCGAGGCACCCTGGCCGGAGGAGGAGGCGCTGATTGCCAGGGTAGAAGCTCTCGGGCTGAAGGCGGTGCTCCGCCTCCCCATATATCCCGAGTACGTGAGGCGCGGCTGGTATTCAGAAAGAGTTGGCGAGGTTATTCAGCGCTACGCCACACAGCATGGATTTGCCAGAGCGCGTGCTTGAGCTGACTTCTGCAGCAGGCGACGCAGGGGAAATCCTGGAGAGGGTTCTTGCGGGGCGCAGGATGAGGGACGAGGAGGCGCTCCGCCTCTTCCGCTGCCGCGGTGCTGCGATACCGGCTCTGGGAGGAGCCGCCCATGCGGTGCGCGAGAGGCTCGCTGGAAGCTACGTAACCTACGTGGTCAACAGGAACATAAACTACACCAACGTGTGCACCTCAAACTGCGGCTTCTGCGCCTTCCGCAGGTCTCCCGGGAGCGAGGATGCCTACCTGCTCCCCCCCGAGAAGGTGGCAGAGCTCGCCAGAGAGGCTGCCGCAAGGGGTGCCACGGAGGTGTGCATCCAGGGCGGACTTCACCCCGAAGCCGGGGTTGACACCTACGTCAGCATCCTGAAGGCTGTCAAGCAGGCTGCAGACGTGCACATCCACGCCTTCTCCCCCATGGAGGTGAAGTACGCGGCTGAGAAGAGCGGCATCGGCATAAAGGAGGTGCTGCTCACCCTCAAGGAGGCGGGGCTCGGCTCCATCCCCGGCACCGCTGCCGAGATACTGGTGGACGAGCTCAGGCGGGAGCTCTGTCCCGGGAAGCTCACAACCGCCGAGTGGGTGGAGATAGTTACCCAGGCGCACCGCCTGGGAATACCAACAACCGCAACCATGCTCTACGGGCACCTTGAGGCTCCCGAGCACATAGTGGAGCACCTCCGCATCCTGCGCGGGATTCAGGACACCACAGGGGGCTTCACCGAGTTCGTGCCCCTCTCCTTCGTGCACGCCAACGCCCCCATCTACCGCTCCGGCAGGGCAAGAGCTGGGGCGAGCGGTGTTGAGGACTTCTTGGTTTACGCCATCTCCAGGCTGTACTTGGACAACTTCCGCAACATCCAGGTCAGCTGGGTAAAGCTCGGCAGGAAGCTCGCGCAGCTCATGCTGTGCTTCGGCGCCAACGACTTCGGGGGCACGCTCATGGAGGAGCGCATCTCAAGAAGCGCCGGAGCGAGGGGGGAGATGCTCACCGAGCAGGAGATGCGGCGCCTCATCACCGAGGCAGGGTTTGAGCCCCGCAGGAGGGACACCCTCTACAACCTGCTTTAGCCCTGCATCAGCATGTGCGCCGAATCAAGGGCAAGACCCGCGAGCTCAACCCCCATGTCCTGCAGCTCCGCCATGGACACTCGTATAACCTCCGGCTCAACTATCTGGACGATGATGGGCACGTACCTTATGCACATGCTCAGCAGGGAGCAGGCATCGTTCACGTAGGCATCCACCCCCACCAGGTACCTGCCTCCGCCATCCGGGGAGGGCTCCCACTTCGCCCTGCTCACCGCCGCCTCCTCGGCGACATCGCTCAGAAAGGCGTTCATCGCCTCCTCCCCGCTCCTCCCTCTCACCTCCGCCACGAGCTTGACGTGAATCGCCCCCTCCTCCAGCAGCTCCTCAGCCTCGTACTCCTCAAGCCCCACCTGGGGCTCGTACTCCTCCGAGGGCTTGAAGCGCAGGTTGTAGGCGGCATAAACCCTGCGCAGGTGGCTTATAATCTCCCCCAGCACCTCCAGCAGCTCCTTGGCGCTCAGGCTCAGCCCGTCGGGTGCCCTGAGGTATATCACCGAGGGGGCGTACCTCATGGAGCACATCAGGTACTCCCTCAGGGACTCAAACTCCGCCACCAGCTCAACCATGCAGGAGTACAGCCCCTCCTGCAGCTCGGGCTCCGCGTACTCCTCCCTCACCACCCTCACCCCCCTCTCGGAGCTCAGCCTGCGCACCAGCTTTCTGAGCTCACCCTCAGCCACCTGGGCGCTGTTGCTCTGAGCCTCTATCATCAGCTCCGCGGTAATCATTCTAACCCCTGTACATGCAGGTGCCCGCCAGGAAGTGCTGACAGGTGCGCCACACCTCCCTGGTCTCCCAGTTGTGCTCGCACACGTGGAATATGCAGCACATCCTGCAGGAGTCCCGCTCCCGCTGGCAGTTGACCTCCCTGTACTCGGAATCACTCGCCTTGCACGTCATCCTCATCCACCGGCACAAACTTGAACCCGTAGTATATAAGCCCTGCCTCACCATCCTCCTGAATCTTGCGGAACACGCTCCTCACCCTCATGCCTATCCTCACTCTCTCCGGCTCAACGTCTGCAAGCTGCGCCGTAACCATGGGACCCTCCTCAAGCTTCACCAGCGCCATCACGTAGGGCGCGGAGCGCTCAAACCCCACCGGAGGAGTGCGGATGACGGTGAAGCTGTAAACCTCCCCCCTGCCCGAGAGCCTCACTTCCTCAAGCTCCCCCCTGCGCCTGCACCGCCTGCACAGGTTGCGTGGCGGGAAGTACACCTGCCCGCACCGCCTGCACCGCCTGCCCACCATCAGGTACCTCGCCTTGGTGTTCCTCCAGAACCTGGGCACGCTCATCATTCCCATCACCTCTCCAGGATGTGCACGACAGCGGTGCCCCCGCTGCCGCCCACGTTGTGGGTCAGCCCCACCTCGGCATCCACCTGCCTGCCTCCAGCCTCACCCCTGAGCTGCAGCACCACCTCCACCACCTGGGCAACACCCGTGGCTCCTACAGGGTGCCCCTTCGCCTTAAGTCCGCCCGAGGTGTTCACCGGTATTCGCCCCCCGATGGAGGTCTCACCCTCCTCGGTGGCTCTGCCTCCCGCACCCACCTCAACCAGGCCCAGAGCCTCTATGGCGAGAATCTCACCTATGGTGAAGGCATCGTGAACCTCCGCCACCTGCACATCCCCCGGCTCGCGCCCAGCCCTCGCGTACGCCTCCCTTCCCGCATTGTAGGTGGCATCCACGAAGCTCACCCTCTCCCTGCTGTGCAGGGCTATGGTGCTTGAAGCCTGCCCGCTGCCCGTGATGTACACGGGTGAGTCGGTGAACTCCCTTGCACGCTCCTCGCTGGTGAGCACCACGCAGGCGGCACCGTCGGTTATCGGGGAGCAGTCCAGGAGCCGAAGCGGGTCAGCCACCAGCGGAGACGCCAGAACCTGCTCCACCGTTATCCTTGAGTGGAACTGGGCGTAGGGGTTGTGCAGCGCATTCTCGTGGTTCTTCACCGCCACCATGGCGAGCTGCTCCCTGGTGGTGCCGTACTCGTGCATGTGCCTCCTCGCCATCATCGCGTACAACCCCGGGAAGGTCATCCCCATGAAAGCCTCCCACTCGCTGTCACTGGCGGTGGCGAGGGTCTGGGTGGTGCGCTCAGTGCTCAGGTCCGTCATCTTCTCCACCCCGCCCACCACCACCACCTCGTGCATCCCCGAGAGAATCGCCATGACCCCCTGGCGGACCGCCAGCCCACCGGAGGCGCAGGCAGCCTCAACCCTGGTGGCTGGAATCGGGGTCAGCCCTGCGTAGTCGGCGATGAGGCAGGAGATGTGCTCCTGGTCAATGAACCTCCCCCCCGACATGTTGCCCACGTACAGCGCATCAACATCCGAGCCGTCTATTCCGGCGTCGTTTATCGCCGCCGTACCGGCCTCAACGAAGAGCTGGGAGAAGCTCACATCCCAGAGCTCCCCGAACTTCGTCAGCCCCACACCAATGACCGCTACCCGCTTCATAGCCTCACACCTTTATCTTCCTTCTGAGCTTTGCGTACTCGGCATAGCCTATGTACCGCTTTCTGGCAATCAGCTCCTCCACGCTGGGCGCAAGCTGGCGCCGCTCCTCAATCGGGCTCTCAACCACTATGCTCAGGGCATCGCTGCCCGCACCTGAGCCGAAGGACGCCACCAGTACCCTGTCCCCCGGCTGGGCTACGTCCAGCACCTTCGCCAGCCCCAGCAGGGAGGAGCCTGAGTAGGTGTTGCCCACCCTGTCCACAATTATGCCCGGCTCAACCTGCTCCTCGGTGAACCCCAGCCTCCTGGCAGCCACCCTCGGGAACTTGCCGTTGGGCTGGTGGAAGACCGCGTAGGTGAAGTCCTCAGGCTCAAGCCCGAGGCTGCGCATCAGCCCCTCTGCAGCACCGCACACGTGCTTGAAGTACGCCGGCATTCCCGTGAACCTCCCTCCGTGCCTGGGGTACGCCTGCCCCTCCCTGCGCCAGAAGTCCGGGGTGTCGGTGGTGTAGGAGTAGGTGCCCTCCACCCTGGCGAGCAGGTTCTCAGAGGCGATTACAAAGGCAGCCCCTCCAGCGGCGGCGGTGTACTCAAGGGCATCCCCGGGAGCACCCTGGGCGGTGTCTGCACCTATGGCGAGGGCGTACTCAACCATGCCAGTGCCCACCAGCCCCATGCAGGTCTGCACCGCTGCCGTGCCAGCCTTGCAGGCGAACTCGTAGTCGGCGGCGGTCAGCTCGGGGGTTGCGCCTATGGCTTCAGCCACTATGGTGGCGGTTGGCTTTACGGCGTAGGGGTGGCTCTCCGAGCCCACGTACACCGCACCCACCCTCTCGCCCCCTATGCCAGCCCGCCTTATCGCGTACCTCGCCGCCTCCACCGCTATGGTGGCGGTATCCTCGTCCATGGCGGGTACAGCCTTCTCGGATATCCTGAGGGATGAGCTTATGGTCCTGGCGTCTGCACCCCACACCCTTGCTATGTCCTCCACCCGTATCCTGAACCTGGGAATGTAAGCGCCGTAGCCAGCGATTCCAACCTTCATGTGCCCACCTACCTGGTCTTTCTTCTGAGGTTCCTTATTAATTCATCCCTGTCAGCGCACCCCGAGACAGCCACGGGTATGCGCTCTATCTCCGCTATCTTTATCCCAAGCCTGTCAACCTCGCTGAGCCCGTGGAGCACCACCATCCCCGGCTTTATGGTTGAGACCCTTATCGCCACGAAGGGCGACCTGCCGGCGGTTACTCCAGTGAACACCAGCGCCCGCTCGGTGGTGAGCCCGTATATCTTGAGGAACTCGTGGGCTGATAGCTCAAGGATGGCACGGTGGGAGTCAATGACCGTGTACCCGTAGAGGTGCCTCTGCAGCGCCTCCCGGGAGGCGACCACCCGCCCCCTGACTATCTCCACCAGCTCCTCCGCAGGCATGGGCTCCGCAAACTCACGGATGTCAAGGATAGCCTCCGTACGCAGCTCCCTGCCCAGCATGCGCTCGTAGGCTCTTATAACCTTGCCACCCTTGGCTTCGTCAAGGGTGAGAAGCGCCTCCACCATGCGCCTTATCACCGCGGCTCCGGGGGAGCGCCGCCTGCCGCTCTCGTAGTCGCTCACAACCGAGGTGCTTACACCCATCGCCTCCGCAAGGTCCCGCTGGCTCACCCCGAAGACCTCGCGCCACTTCCTTATGGTGGCACCGGGGGTGGTGGAGAGAACGACCTCCCCTGCAATCCTCCTTGAGAGCTCCTCCTTGGGGTCCATGCATTCCCTGCCTCTCTCCCACCCGTATATAACCCTTTCGGCATGCAACATTCCTGCAAACGGCGATTGTCTTATGGCAATAGGTTTATATCTCACCTGCTGGAGTTTTAAGCGATGCTCAGGAAGCTGGCGGTGGGAGGCACCTTTGACTGCCTGCACGCGGGGCACAGGCAGCTGCTGCACACTGCCTTCGCCTGCGGCGAGAGGGTGGTGATAGGCATAACCAGCGACCGCATGGCGGGCGCCAAGGGGGCGAGCTGCTACGAGGCGCGCCTTGCGGAGCTGAGGCGCTTCCTGGAGGAGGAGGGGTATGCGGACAGGGCTGAGATAGTGAAGCTGGAGGACGCCCACGGAACCGCTGCCAGCGACCCGGAGCTTGAGGGGATAGTGGTTACCGAGGAGACCCTGGAGCGCGCTCGGGAGATAAACAGAGTGAGGGAGCAGAGGGGGCTTAGGAAGCTTGAGGTGATACTGGTGCCCCTGCTTCTGGCTGAGGACGGCAAACCAGTTTCCTCGGAGAGGATACGGAAGGGCGAGATTGACAGGGAGGGCAGGGTATGCGCATCGCGGTGGGCTCCCTGAACCCCGTCAAGGTTGAGGCTGTGGCGGGAGTGGTGGAGCGCCTCTTCGGCAGGGCTGAGGTTGAGGGGGTGGAGGTGGATAGCGGGGTGGGTGCGCAGCCGGTGGGGATGATGGAGACGGTGCTGGGAGCGGTCAGGCGTGCCAAGGGGGCGCTCAGAGCCGGGGGGGCGGAGCTTGGCGTTGGCATAGAGGCTGGGCTGGTGGAGGTGCCCCTCACCCTGACGGGCTACCTGGACGTTCAGGTGTGCGCGGTTGCTGATGAGAGGTGCATCACCATCGGCACGGGCTCGGGGTTTGAGCACCCCCCGGAGGTGGTCAGGGCGGTGCTGTCGGGAGCCGAGGTGGGGGAGGTGATGGAGAGGCTGAGCGGGGTTCGGGAGATAGGCAGGAAGGAGGGGGCGATAGGATTTCTGAGCGGCGGAAGGCTTGACAGGAGGAGGCTGACGGAGCAGGCGGTGCTCATGGCCTTCCTTCCCAGGCTTAAGCCGGAGCTTTACAGGATTTAGCACGGCATGTTTGCGGGCATGCAGGGAGGTGGTTAGAGTGAAGTTGACCTACCACGGACACTCGTGTTTTGAGCTCTCGGGGAGCAGGAGGGTGCTGATAGACCCCTTTATATCCGGAAACCCCCTGGCGAAGGTCAGGGCTGAGGAGCTGGAGCCCGAGGTGCTGCTGGTAACCCACGGGCATGAGGACCACCTCGGGGATGCGGTGAGCATAGCGAAGCGCACCAGGCCAGAGATAGGGGTGGTGCACGAGCTTGCGGTGTTCTTCCAGGAGCAGGGTGTTGAGGCTGTGGGGATGAACATCTACGGAAGCGCCGAGCTTGCCGGGGTTAAGGTTACCCTCCTGCCGGCGCTGCACTCCAGCAGCTACGGGGGCAGGTACATGGGCTCCGCCTGCGGGTACTTGGTGGAGATGGACGGCACGAGGGTTTACCACACCGGGGACACCGGGCTCTTCGGGGACATGAGGCTGATAGGGGAGCTCTTCTCCCCCCAGGTGATGCTCGTGCCCGTTGGGGACAGGTACACCATGAGCCCCGGGCTGGCGGTGAAGGCGGTGGAGATGGTAAAGCCGGAGGTGGTGATACCCATGCACTACCGCACCTTCCCGGTGCTTGCCCAGAGCATCGGAGCCTTCACCGAGGGGGCTGAGAAGGCGGGGGCGAAGGTGGTGGTGCTGGAGCCTGGGGAGAGCTACGAGGTTTAGTCGCAAATCTGTAAAGCTCTCCGCCTTCTGATTTTTCTTTGTGTAAACAGAAAGGTATTTTTTGGCTACGGGCTCCCGGAGTAAAGGGAGTCTGCCATGCCTGCCGTTGAGAAGGTTCTCACGCTGCTCGCCCTGGGTGCGGTGTTCGGATTCGCCTACTACTCCCTCAACTCCACCCCCGTGATAAGCGACAGCAACTTCACCTACATAGCCGAGCTGGAGTGGTACAAAACCTACGAGGAGGGGCTGCGGGAGGCGAAGCAGCAGAACAGGACGCTTATGGTTTACTTCTGGACCATCTGGTGCATCTACTGCGAGAAGTACCACACCGAGGTGTTCTCCCGCCCCGACATAAACGCAATACTGGCGGAGAGGTTCGTGAGGGTGGCGGTGGACATGGATGTGAACAAGCGGGACACCAGGAGATTCGGGGTGCAGGCACCCCCCTACATAGTCTTCCTGACACCCGATGAGAGGGTGATAATGAGGGTGCCAGGGTACGTGCCCGCCGACGAGTTCAGGCGAATCCTGGATGCGGTGGTGGAAGAGGGAGGCGCATGAGCTGGGACCTGCTGCTCTACGCCGCCTCTGCCGGCGGGGTGCTCGCCGTTGCGGGGATAGCGCTCGGCAGGGAGAGGGTGAGGAGAGCCGGCACGGGGATGCTCTTCGGTTTCCTGCTGGCGGCCAACCTGGTGCTGACCTACGCCTTCGCCGTCAGCGACTTCAGCTACTACTACGTGTGGAAGTTCAGCAGCTCGGTTTACCCGCTCTACTACAAGCTCTCCGGGGTGCTGGCGGGGCAGGAGGGCACCCTGCTCTTCTGGGCGATGCTGATAGCTGGAGGCGCCCTGTGGCTTGAGAGGCACTCCTCCCTGCTCTCAAGGCGTGCCCAGCTTGTGGTTGTGGTGCTTGCCCTGTACTTCACGGGCATGGTGCTGGTTCAGTCCCCCTTTGAGCCCTATCCGGGGGCTCCCCCCGCCGAGGGGTACGGGCTGAACCCGCTGCTGCTTGACCCCTGGATGGCTCTCCATCCCCTCACCACCTTCCTCGGGTACGGAGCCACCGCGGTGCCCTTTGCGGGCGCCTTAGTTTACCTGCTGATGAGCGCCAGGGGCTCGGGGGATGCCGCATGCAGGGAGTGGGTCACGGAGGGGCTCCAGTGGCTCAGGTACGCCTGGGTGTTTTCAACCATATCCATGGCCTTCGGCGGGATATGGGCGTACAAGACCCTGGGGTGGGGCGGCTTCTGGGCGTGGGACCCCGTTGAGTCGGCGATGCTCCTGCCCTGGATGGTGATGACCGCAGCCCTGCACCTGAGCGTTGAGCACAGGAGGAACATGCGCAGGTACAGCGTGCTCGCACCCGTGCTGACAGCCTACTCCTTCACCTTCACCGTCTTTGCCACCGCTGTTACCAGGAGCGGAATCTTTGAGAGCGTGCACGCCTTCATAGCGGGGGGCGCGGGGAAGTACGTGATGCTCCTGCTGGGGATCTCGGCTCTTGCGCCCCTCTGCTTAGGTGTGTGGAAGTGGCTCAGGGTCAGGGGGGCACCTGCCAGGAGCACGCGGAGGGAGGAGATATTCTATGCGGCGGTGCTGGTGCTGATGATAATGACCTTCATAGTGTTCTACGGGGTGAGCTTCCCTCCGGTGGTCAAGCTGCTGACCGCCAAGAAGTACGCTGTTACCAAGCAGTTCTTCAACCTGTGGCTGTACCCCTTCTTCCTGATGCTCCTGCTGATTACGGGGCTGGGGCTGAGCTACTCGGAGAGGCGGAGGAGGGAGGCTTTCAGGGAGTTTGCCGTGTTCTCGGGGGTAACGCTGCTCGCCATGTTCATAAAGCCGGGGGAGAACTTCAACATCGTTGACTACACCTCCTTCATATCAGCCACCAAGCCCTTGCTGTACGCAACCGTGGGTGAGATTTCAGCCCTGAGCATCCTGCCCCCCGTGGCGTACGTGCTGTACGCCTGCTGGATAAGGGCGAGAATTAGAGGGCTCAGGCTGAGGGAGGTGGGGGTGGTGCTGATTCACGGCGGGCTGGCGGTTATTGCGGTGGGGGTGGTCTTTTCGCCCCTCTTCACATCGGAGTTTTCGGTGTCCTTCAAGAGGGATGAGGTGGGGGTGGAGAAGCCCCTGATGTACGCCGAGTTTCACGAGGGCTTCGGCAGGCTGGGCACCTGGGGGGTGCACACCAGGGAGGTTCCCAGCGAGTACTCCGCCGTGCTGCTGGGGGTGAGGGAGTACGTGGAGGGGCTTAGGAGTGGTGCCTACCCCTCGGTGAGCTCCCTCACGGAGAGAAACCTGAGCGAGGGTGAGGTGTACACCGTCAGGGGGTACGTGGAGCAGGCGGTGCTCACGGAGCATGCGATGTTCATCAAGCTCACCGACGGCATGAGCAGCGTGTGGGTGGCTTCACCGCCCTACAGGGTAGCCAAGGGTGAGGAGCTGGTTGCCACGGGAATGGTGCTGCTTGATGTGCCTCTGCCTGATGGAGGAAGAGGAGCCGTGCTGCTCTCGGAGGCGGTGAGCTTCCTGAGGGAGCTGGCTTTCAGAGAGGTGCAGGAGGTGCGGGTTGAGGTGCTGAGAGGTGAGAGAACCCTGGGGAGAGGGGTGATGAAGTACGAGAGCTACTCCAATGGGGACGCCAGGCGCCCCCTGATTGACCGCAACCTGTGGGGGGACGTGTTTGCGGTGCTTGACATGAGGGTGGGGGATGAGGTCTCAATGACCGTCAGGATAAAGCCCTTCATAAATCTGGTATGGATTGGAGTGGCGCTGTTCGTGCTCGGCATGGGGCTGTGCATACTGCAGGAGCGCAGGGCTAATCCATGATGCAGTGCACCTTTGCGTCGCTCTTCCTGCCGCACTTGTACCTGGTCATGCCGTCGCACATGCTCACGGGTATGCTGCACTTCTCACACTTCTCGTAGTCCAACACACCACCTCTGGGGCTTGTATATTAAAATCTCAGAATCCTTACGTCGGGTGCTAAATATTGACACGCCCCCTCAGCTTGGAGGGCACGTGGGTGCAGTAGGGCTCCTCAGCTAAGTAGTCTCCTGTGACGGCGTAGGCGCGAGCCCTGCACCCGCCGCAGACCCTGAGAAACTCGCAGGCGCCGCACCTGCCTTTGTACCTCCTGAAGTCCCTGAGCTCCTTAAAGAGCTCGCTTTCCTCCCATATCTCCCTGAAGCTCTGCTCGTAGATGTTGCCCGCGCTCTTTGGAAAGTAGGAGCAGGGGTAAACCTCGCCCCTGTGGTTTATGAGGGCTATGAGCTGCCCGGCTATGCACCCCTTGCTCCCTCCCGTTGAAAAGCTCAGCGCCCTGCGCTTTGCACTCTTTCCCTC
>WANG01000144.1 GCA_015521945.1 Candidatus Hydrothermarchaeota archaeon | reverse complement strand
TGGGGGACGTGGTAGGGGTGTTTGTGGGGTGCCGCGTGAAGACCAAGCGGGCACCCACGGGGGAGCTTGAGCTTGAGGTTGAGAACGGCAGGAGGAAGCACCTGATAAGGGTGTAGTATCCTCTGCACACGTTAGAAAATCGGGCGCACACCATGCGCCTCATCCCCCGCAGGGTGTTCTTTACCAGAGGAGTCGGCAGGCACAGGGAGAAGCTGGCATCCTTTGAGATGGCTCTCAGGAGCGCCGGCATAGAGAAGTTCAACCTGGTGAGGGTCTCAAGCATCCTCCCGCCCAACTGCGAGATAGTCTCCAGGGAGGAGGGGCTGGCTGAGCTTTCTCCCGGCGAGATTGTGTTCTGCGTTCTCAGCGAGAACTCAAGCAACGAGCCCCACAGGCTGATAACCGCCTCCATAGGTTGCGCAATACCCAAGAACAGCAATCTCTACGGCTACCTGAGCGAGCACCACAGCTTCGGGGAGAGCGAGAAGGAGGCGGGTGAGTACGCCGAGGACCTGGCGGCAAGCATGCTCGCCACCACCCTGGGCATAGACTTTGATATAGACCGGGACTACGACGAGCGCAGGGACATATTCCGGCTAAGCGACAAGATAGTCAAGACCTTCAACGTCACCCAGAGCGCCGTGGTGGAGAGGAAGGGGGAGTGGACCACCGTAATAGCCTGCGCCGTCTTCATACTGTGAGGGGAGGGCATGCTAATAGCCGGCGTAGATGAAGCTGGACGGGGGCCCGTGCTGGGCAGCATGATAGTGGCGTGCATAGCATGCACACGGGAGGAGCTCCGGGAGCTTGAAGCCCTGGGGGTGAGGGACTCAAAGAAGCTGACACCCGCTAAGAGGGAGGAGCTGTTTGAGGCTCTCGGCAGGTACCGCTGGGAGATTGAGGAGATAACCCCCGGGGAGATAGATGCCAGGATTGAAGCAGGGAAGAGCCTGAACACGCTTCAGATTGAGGCGGTTTGCAGGCTTCTAAAGCGTATCAAGCCAGATGTTGCATACATTGACCTAATCGGGAGGAGCAGGGGCATACGGGGCGCCGGGTGCAGGGTTGTGATGGAGAGCAGGGCGGACGAGCGCTACCCCGTGGTCTCGGCAGCCTCCATCATAGCCAAGGTCCTCAGGGACAGGAAGCTGGCGGAGCTCAGGAGGGTGTACGGTGACTTCGGCAGCGGGTACCCCTCGGACCCCAAAACCAGGGAGTTCCTGAGGAGGCACTATCCCAAGCTTCCACCCTTCGTGAGGAGGAGCTGGGCAACCGTTGGCAGGCTTGCCCAGAGGAGGCTCACTTCTCCTCCCCCTCAATCCCCAGAGCCTTGAAGAACCTGTCTGTGACCGCCTCCTCGGCGAGCTTCAGCAGGGAAGCCTTGTCCTTCACCCCTCCGAAGAGCCCGAGGGGTATCTTCGCAGCGGCAGCGGTTGCGTGCCCTCCGGCGCTGCCTATGTTGCCGAAGGCTTTCTGCATGACCTCCCCAAGGTTTATGCGTATGTCCCTGTTCCTGCCGGAGATGTGTATAACATCCCCGCCGATGCCGTAAACCAGCACCGTGGATATGCCCTCCAGCCGGAGCAGGTGGTCGGCAGCCTGAGGCAGGGTGTCCCTGTCCCTTATGAAGCCCACGTTTGTGAGCAGGAAGCTCCCCCGTATCTTCCTGTTCCTTATAGCCTCGCTCAGCACGTCCAGGGTCTCGGCTGACATAACCGGGGTTTCTATCTTCATCAGCAGGTCGTGGTCGGCTTTGGGGTAGAGAATCGCCACGGCTTTCAGGTCCTGGGCGGTCGTGCCCCTGGTGAAGTCGTTGGTGTCGGTCTTTATCCCGTAGAGCAGCGCCGTGGCTATCTCTGGGGTTATCTCTATGCCCAGGTGCACCAGGTACTCGGTCAGGATGGTTGAGGTGGCACCCACCTCGGGGCGGATGTCCTTGTACTCTGCCTTCACCTTGCTCTCGTCCACCTGGTGGTGGTCTATGACTATGTCGGGGGTTATGCTCTTGGGCAGGGAGTTGTTCTCCCCGGGTATTGACGCCTCCACGAGGGCTATCTTTGAGTACCCCCTGAGGTCCCGCACCTTGGATATGGGGGTGAGGCTTAGCCCCAAGAGGTTGACCAGAGCCCTGTTCTCCTCGTGCCCTATCTCACCCCCGTAGATTATCTCACCGACGCTCCCGAAGTGCTCAACTATCTTCTTCAGGGAGAGGGCGCTGGCTATCGCATCAGGGTCAGGGTTGTCCTGGGTGACTATCGCCACGCCCTTGGGGGCGTCCTCTATTATCCTGCGCAGGTTCCTGAGCTTCTTCTTCAGCTCAAGGTCGTAAAGCGACTCTATCGCCACGCTGGCGACCACCACGGTGGGGTTGATCACCACGTCCACGTCAAGCCCCTCAAACTCCTTTGAGCCCGCTTCCTTGCCCCCCCTGACTATTATGGGCACGTCCCTGCTGAGCCTCCTCACGGTCTCGGCCGCCTTCCGGTTGAGCTCCACGTTGGTGGTGAGTATGAGCACCGCTTCAGCCTGCTCAATTCCAGCCTCCTTCAGGGTGGACGGGTCGGTTATGTCCCCCAGTATCACCCTCTCAAATTCCCTCTCCTTGAGGCTCTCAACCCTCTTCTCGTCGTTGTCAACTATGAGCACCTTCTTGCCCTGCTCCTGCAGCTTGCTGGCTGCAAGGTAGCCGGCGGTGCCGCAACCGAGCACTGCATACATACGCCATCACTTCCCTGCTGGCTCTTCTTAAACCTTTCTATCAGCTTACCCCTGCTAACCAGCTCCGGAGCTGGCTGAAGCGTGCACCCAAACCCGTACAGCACCCCTGTGCGGATGGCACCTGCAGGTGGCTCGTGAGCAAAAGATTTAAATACTCTTGCATCGTTCTCCTAATCGTTTCCCTACTGTATCCATAGTCCGCAGGAGGTGCAGTGGACGCGTTTGTTTTTGCACCGGGCTGCTGCAGGTAACGGTGAGAGTGCGAAGGAGGTGAACGGGTGAACCTTGAGAGGCTGATACCCGCCCTTAGCTGGCTCAGGAACTACAGGTCAAGCTACTTCTACTTTGACCTGATTTCGGGGATAAACCTGGGGGTGAGCATGATACCCAAGGCCATGGCGTACGCCCTCGTGGCGGGTCTTCCCCCAATATACGGGCTCTACGCCAGCTTTGTGGCGCCCCTCATGGCCATACTCTTCGGAAGCAACAGACTGCTATTCACGGGACCTGTTGGCGTGATGACGGTGCTGGTGTACACCTCCCTCTCGCCCATCGCAGAGCCCGGGAGCAGCGAGTACGTCATGCTTGCTGCGACCCTGTCATTTATGGTGGGTGTGCTGATACTCCTCATCGCCCTCCTGCGCCTCACCTTCATACTCAACATAATCTCCCACGCGGCTGTGATAGGGTTCGTGAATGCGGCGGCTCTGATAATCACCGCCACCCAGCTGAAGTACATCTTCGGGGTGCACGTGGAGAAGGAGGAGTACATAATAATGATGTTCCTGAATATAGTGGAGAAGCTGCCGGAGACGAACCTGCTGGTGCTGGGGCTTTCGGTGGTTGCCTTTGTTTCCATGAGCCTGATTCACAAGCGGTACCCGAAGGTGCCGGAGACCCTGGTGGTTCTGACGGTGCTCACGCTGGTGGTGTACTTCGGGGGGCTGGAGGAGAGGGGTGTTGAGGTTGTGGGCTCACTGCCCAGCGGGCTTCCAGAGCCTGCTGTGCCCTTTGGGGACCTGTCAAAGATCGGAAGCCTGCTGATAGCGGCTGTGGTTATCTCTATCGTGGGCATGACCGAGACCTACTCTATATCAAAGATAGTGGCGTACAACACGAAGCAGAGGGTGGATTTCGGGCAGGAGTTCATAGGCCAGGGGCTGGCGAACATTGCCACCGCCTTTTTCAAGGGGTACCCGGTGTGCGGCAGCTTCTCGGGTACCAGCGTTAACTGGTCCAGCGGCGCACGCACGGGGGTCTCTATAATAATATTCAGCATCCTCACCCTGCTGGCGATAACGGTGCTTACCCCGCTTTTCACCTACCTGCCGAAGTTCATGCTGGCGGTTATCGTGATAATGGCGGTGATGAAGCTGTTCAAGCCGCAGCAGCTCCTGCATATCTACAGGATAAACAGGTACGATGGGGCTGTGGCGTTTACCACCTTTGCGGTGTCGCTCCTGCTGAAGCCTGATGATGGTATCGCTGTTGGTGTTGTGCTGGCGCTTGCCCTGTACGTGTGGAAGACCATGAACACCAGGGTGCATGTGGTGACCAAGGACAGGGAGACGGGGTACTTCATCTCCTCCCCGGATGCAAGCCCGTCGTGCACCCAGATTCTAATCCTGAAGCCTGAGGGACCGTGGATATACGTGAATGCGGAGCACATGAGGGATGAGGTCCTGAGGATGGTGGAGAGGTACGAGGGGGTGAGGGTGGTGGTTCTTGATATGGCGGCGGTGTACTACTTGGATACCTCGGGTGTTGATGCCCTGAAGGACCTGTCGGAGGAGCTGGAGAACAGGAATATTAAGCTGATGCTGATACATGTGGAGGAGGATATTGTGGATGCCATGGAGAAGGAGGGTGTTATTGAGAGGGTTGAGATACATAATACCAAGAAGGAGGCTATTTCAAGCGCCTTTAAGTACCTGGATGCGGAGAGGTGCGGTGCCTGCGAGGCGAATGTGTTCAGGGAGTGCAGAGCGGGAGCGGGGGAGGCCAGAAAAGATTGAGTATGTGAAGCCCACCCTTTCTATCCAGTGCCCCGGTAGCTCAGCTGGAAGAGCGGGTGACTTGTAATCACCAGGTCGGGGGTTCAAATCCCCCTCGGGGCTTGCATTGGCTACTGCAAATGCTCTGGATTTTTCTATTTGTAGGTGTTTTTTCTGTAACTTTATAAAATGCTGGTTAGTTTACCTCAAATATAATTTTTCACTGTGGATCTTTATTTTACAGGTTTTTATCGGTAAACAAAATCTAATTTTCCTTTTAGAGATTTTACATCAACTGTGACATTTTTGCAAGTTAGCAAGCTTTTAAGGCACCTGATTTTATCAACTGATTTCTAATAAATGACCTGCTCTCTGAATCCATGGCTCAAAGTACTCAAACACTTCATCCTTATACTTTACCCGTAAGCTGAAAATCTTCTAAATTCCATTCATCTCAGCCTGCGTACACGGGAAATAAGCTGTAACATTTAATTTGGAATGAATATGACTTATTCTATCTTATTTTTGTATATTTCAACAAACTCATCAATCAATTCCTCCGTGGAGTTTTTAAGTTCTACAAGTTCATTGAATAC
>WANG01000143.1 GCA_015521945.1 Candidatus Hydrothermarchaeota archaeon | reverse complement strand
TCCTCGTCCTCCTTGAGGAGCCTGAGGAACTCCCTCTTCTGCATGCCCAATCCCGGGAAAATAACATTAAACAAGGGTGCTAACACGCATGGCATGCGGCTTGAGGTGAGGGTCATACCGAAGGCGGGCAGAAGGGAGCTAAAGGAAGAGGGCGGCATCCTGAAGGTGTGGGTGACCTCCCCGGCAAGCGGTGGCAGAGCCAACCGTGAGCTTATTGAGGTTCTCGCGGAGCACTTCGGCGTTCCGAAGAGCATGGTGCGCATTCTAAGGGGTAAAAGCTCAAGGAGGAAGCTGGTGGAGGTGCAGAATATTTAATATCCCCTGCGATAAAGTATCTACATGGAGGCGAGGTTCTACGTGCGCTTAGAGGGCAGCAGGGTGAAGTGCACCCTGTGCCCCCACGGATGCGTCATAGCCCCGGGGAAGCGGGGGAGGTGCGGAGTGAGGGAGAACCGCTCCGGGGTGCTCCACTCCCTGAGCTACCGCAGGGTTATAGCAGAGCATGTGGACCCGATAGAGAAGAAACCCCTTTACCACTTCCTCCCCGGGAGCGTTAGCTACTCAATAGCCACCATGGGGTGCAACTTCTCCTGCCTGCACTGCCAGAACTGGGAGATATCCCAGGTCAGGGGGGAGATAGAGGGGTACGAGCTGCCCCCGGAGGAGGTGGTTGAGCGTGCCCTCTCCTCAAACTGCAGCAGCATCTCCTACACCTACACAGAGCCCACGGTGTTTGCAGAGTACGTGCTTGAGTGCGCCGAGCTTGCCAGGGAGGCGGGGCTGAAGAACGTGCTTGTAACCAACGGGTTCACCTCCAAGGAGGCGCTGGAGGAGTTCGCAAAGGTGGTGGATGCGGCAAACGTTGACCTGAAGAGCTTTTCCCCCGAGTTCTACC
This sequence comes from Candidatus Hydrothermarchaeota archaeon, assembly GCA_015521945.1. GTDB lineage: Archaea > Hydrothermarchaeota > Hydrothermarchaeia > Hydrothermarchaeales > BMS3B > JAADFH01. Next base: position 1,161 of record WANG01000143.1, on the reverse strand, counting down.
GCAGGGTGTGCGGGGGCAGGCTTGAGCCCGTGCTGGAGAGCATAAGGAGGTACCTGAAGCTGGGAGTCTGGGTGGAGGTCACCACCCTGATAATACCCGGGCAAAACGACTCAGAGAGGGAGCTCAGGGGAATCGCGGAGTTCATAGCCGGGCTCAGCAGGGACGTGCCCTGGCACGTTACCAGGTTCCATCCGGAGTACAGGATGCTCCACGTTGAGGCAACGCCGGTTAGCACCCTGAGGAGGGCGAGGGAGATAGGCAGGGAGGCGGGGCTGAAGCACGTTTACATAGGGAACGTGCTGGGGGAGGGCGAGGACACCCTGTGCCCGGACTGCGGCAGGGTGGTGATAAGGAGGTACGGGTTTGAGGTGGTTAGCAACCTGCTCTCGGATGGCACCTGCCCCGCATGCGGTGCCAGGATCGCTGGAGTGTGGCACTGACTACCTGCCGAACCTCCTCTCTATCTCACGCAGCTCCAGCCTGAGCATGGTGGGTCTCCCGTGGGGGCAGGTCTCTGGATGCCTGCAGCTTCTGAGCTGCCTGAGCAGAGCCTGCATCTCCTCGGGGGTGAGGTGCTCCCCCGCCTTGACAGCCCTTCTGCAGGCTATCCTGTAAACCATCTCCTCGCGGCGCCGCTTCTCCTCACGGATGGCGCAGGCGTCTATGAGGGAGCGCACCACCTGAGCCACCTCCTCCCTTCCCTGCTCCACGAGTGCCGCGGGCACGCCCTTGACCAAGTACGTGCGCTCCCCGAACCTCTCAATCTCAAGCCCCAGCTCTTCAATGTGCTCCAGGTTCTCCTCAAGAAGCGCCGCCTCCCTGGGTGAGAGCTCCAGCAGCGCCGGGGAGACGAGGCGCTGCCTCTTTACCCTGCCCTCCTCAAGCTGCCTCAGGAACCTCTCAAAGAGCACGCGCTCGTGAGCCGCATGCTGGTCCACCAGCACCAGGCCCGAGGGGGACTCGGCAAGTATGTAGGTGGCGTGGAGCTGGGCGAGGGGTCTGAGCTCCTGCAGGGGCTCTGCATGAGACGGCGCATACTCCGCCCGGCTCTCCCTGACCTCCCCCGGGGGCGCGGAGCTACGGTGCACAGGGGAGGCGGGGAGGGAGAGCTGCCTGGGTTCGGACACCTCACCGCCCCTGAGCGCCTCCCTCAGCGCACGG
>WANG01000142.1 GCA_015521945.1 Candidatus Hydrothermarchaeota archaeon | reverse complement strand
GTGTCGTTCACCAGCCAGGTGACCCGCTCCTCAATGGAGTACTCCCTGAACAGCTTCAGGCACCTCTCAATGCCCCTCAGGGCACCCTCCACCCCCCTTCCCGGGTTCTCAAAGTCGGGGTCCACGTCCAGGGTTATGTACAGGTTCACGCGCCCGCCTCCAGCACCCTCCTGTACATCTCCTCGTACCTGGTGGTTATCTCATCCCAGCTGTAGTCCCTGACAAACTCCAGAGCGTTCCCGATAAGCCTCTCCCTCAGCTCTTCATCCTCCAGCAGGCGGAGAATCGCCTCCGCTATCTCCTCCACCCTCCCCGGGGACACCAGAAGCCCGTTGTACCCGTGCCTCACTATGTCCACGATTCCACTCACCCTCGTGCCAACCACCGGCACCCCACACGCCATCGCCTCAAGGAAAGCCGTGCCCAGCCCCTCCGTGAGGCTGGGCCTCGCAAACACGTGACTTGAGGCGAGCAGCTCCGGCACCTGCTCGTACCTCACCCATCCGGTGAAGCTCACCTTGCCCTCAAGCCCCAGCCTGCGCACAAGCGCCTCAAGCGCAGGTCTGAGCTCACCCTCCCCGGCAATCACCAGCCTGCAGTCCTGCCGCTCAAGCACCAGCTTCATGGCCCTTATGAGGTGCTCAAGCCCGTTCTTGGGGGTTAGCCTTGAGACGCTGAGCACCACCCTCTCCTCCCAAAGCTCCCTCCTCCTGCGGGGGTTGAACATCTCCAGGTCAACCCCGTTGGGGATAACGCTCACCCTCCCCGGCTCCACGCCGAAGTTCTCCACCACGCTTCTCCTGAGAGCCCGGGATATCACGTGCACGTGCTCCGCACCCCTGAGGGCAGCACCCGTGAGGGGCTTGAGTAGCCTCAGGGGCCTCTCCTCCGGGTAGTCCAGCAGCTCCGACCCCTGGGAGGTCACCACGTAGGGCACGCCCCTCGCCCTCCTGAGCAGGTAGGCTATGAAGGCGCTGGGGTAGGGGATGTGGGCATGCACCAGGTGGTACCCGTCGGAGAGGCTCAGGGAGCGCGCAAGCATGCCCGGGAGGGCGCTGAGGGAGCGCACCCCCTTCACATCCAGCGCCCTTACCCTGTGCACCTCCACCCCGTGCAGCACCTCTCTGGGCGGAAGCTCACCGAAGTGCTTGGTCACCACCGTAACCCTGTGCCCCCGCGCAGCCAGCCTCCTTGAGACCTCGTAGGCTGCGAATTCCGCACCCCCAATCTCCGGGTAGAAGTAGGGGGCTATCATAAATATCCTCATACCACCTAAAGGCATATTATATAACCTCATAAATCAAAGGAGCACCCTGAATGAAGCTGTGCATACCCGTGGGAATATTTCCACCAGAGATAGGTGGCCCCGCAACTTACGTGCCCGAGCTGGCTAAGCGCCTTGCCCGGCGTGGGCACGAGGTGCACGTGGTTACCTTCGGAACACCGGAGTACGAAGAGCGGGATGGATACGTGGTCCATCGCCTGCCCTACCCGGGGCTTCCAAAGCAGCTCGCCTTCCCCCTGCGCGTGGCCAGAGCGGGGCTGCTCTGCGCAAGGGTGGTGAAGCACCACGGGCTTGAGCTCATATACGCCCAGGAGTACATCTCGGGCATGATGGGTCTGATTGCAAAGAGGCTTACAGGCACGCCCATGCTTTACAAGTTCGTTGGAGACTGGGCGTGGGAGGTGGCTTTCGGCAGGGGATGGACCAGAAAGCTGCTGCATGAGTTTTACGACTCCCCGAGCCCAAACCTCATGACGTCCCTCATGATGCTCATCCAGAGGCGGATAGGCAATAGCTGCGTCAGAATCGTAGCCCCGAGCTACTACCTGAGGTCGGTAATAGAGAGGTGGGGCATATCCACACCCGTGGTGGTCATACCCAATGCGGTGGATTTCTATTCCTGCGACAGGGAGAGGTGCAGGAGAGAGCTGGGGCTCAGGGGGACGGTTCTGCTCAGCGTCGGCAGGCTCGTGGCATGGAAGGGGTTCCACCTGGTGGTGGAGGCTCTCAGCAGCCTTGAAAGGGAGGTAAGCTACCTGATAATAGGTGATGGGCCTTACCGTGGCAGGATAGAGGAGCTAAAGCTCAGGCTGGGGCTTGAGAATGTGCACCTGCTCGGAAGGATGCCGAAGGAGGAGACGCTGCGGTATCTGTGCGCCTCTGACCTGTTCGTGCTGCCCTCCTGCTACGAGGGGATGTCTCACGTGATACTGGAAGCCATGAGCTGCAGGACCCCTGTGCTGGCAAGCGACATACCCCCGAACAGGGAGCTTATAGAGGATGGGATAACAGGCTTCCTGGTGAAGCCCGAGAGGGGTGAGATTGAGAGGAAGCTCTCAGACATCCTGGAGAGAGCAGACTTGGATGCCGTTGCTGAGAGGGCATACCGCGCGGTTAGGCAGAGGAACTCCTGGGAGGGGCACATAAGTGCTCTGGAGGAGGTTATGGAGCTGTGCAAGGGTGGTTAAATGAGGGTGCTGATGATAAGCTTTGACTCCTCTGCCGCTGCGGTGGAGGGGGAGAGGTTCATGGGCAACCTGCAGCAGAGGCTGGTGGAGTACGGCAGGCACCTGGAGCACCTCTACTGCATCGCCTACACCCCCAGAGAAGGGAGGTACTCATACCGCAGGCTCGGGGATAACGTGGAGGTCATCCCGACCCTCTCCAGAAACCCCGTGCTATTTGCGTGGGACGCCTACAGAATCGGCTCCAGAATCTGCAGGAGGGGTGTGGATATAATAACCACCCAGGACCCGATATTCTGTGGCATTGCCGGGCTGGCGCTGAAGTACAGGTACAGGAAACCCCTGCTGGTACAGGTGCACGGCGACTCCCTGGATAACAGATACTGGCTGAAGGAGCGCAGGGTTAGGTATCTGCTCAACTTTGTGGGTAAGTTCGTGCTCAGAAGGGCGGATGGGGTGAGGGTGGTGAGCGAAAGGGTGAAAAAAAGGGTGATGCGCATGGGGGTGGAGGAGAGCAGGATATTCAAGCTGCCCATACATGTGGATGTGAGGAAGTTTGCAGAGGCTGGAGGTGGGGAGGAGATAAGGGCGAGGTTTGCAGGGTACGGGTGCATCGTGCTGTTCGTCGGGAGGCTTGCAAGGGAGAAGAACCTGCCCAACCTGCTTAGAGCGGCATCCCTGGTTGTTAAGAGGTTTCCGGATACGCTGTTCCTGATTGTGGGCGACGGACCTGAAAGGAAAAGGCTTGAACACCTCGCAAAGGAGCTTGAGATTGAGAAAAATGTGGTGTTTGAGGGAATGGTGGAGTACGATTCCCTGCCCGCCTACTACAGGGCATGCGATATATTCGTCCTGCCTTCAGATCACGAGGGATGGGGGCTGGTGCTGGTGGAGGCGATGGCGGCTGGAAAGCCAGTTGTCACAACCGATGTTGGTCTTGCGGGGGAAGTGGTTGAGGATGG
>WANG01000141.1 GCA_015521945.1 Candidatus Hydrothermarchaeota archaeon | reverse complement strand
GCGTGAACCTGTACATAACCCTGGACGTGGACCCCGACTTTGAGAACCCGGGAAGGGGGGTGGAGGGTGCCCTGAGGGGCATTGAGAGGTGCCTGAAGCTGTTCAGGGAGTACTCCATTGAGGAGCGGGTCACCTGGCTGGTGAACGACACCGAGCTGCGGCTTACCCGGAGGCATGAGGAGTGGCTCGCAGCCATGGGGGAGGGCGAGATCGGGCTGCACCTGCACCTCAACCGCACCAGGTGGTCGGGAAGTGGGTGCTCCCTGCCCAGGGATGCGGGTGCTGTGCTTCGTGCCGTGGAGCAGGAGAAGGAGAGGCTTGAGGCGTGGGTGGAGAGGCACCTGGGGCGCAGGGTGGTGAGCTACCGCTCCGGCAACCTGCTGAGCAGCAGGGTGCTCTTCAGAGCTCTTGAGGAGGCGGGCATAAGGGTTGACTCCTCACTGTCATCCCAGTTTGACTGGAGCCCCAGGGAGGTGGGGAGGAAGGTGCTCAGCATGCTTCCCGAGCGCCTGCACCCCTGGCTCTGCAGGAGGGTGGGGTTCATATATCCAACCCTCCCCCTGGGGGCGAAACCCAGGTGGATAGGCGGGGTGCTTGAGATGCCCCTCCACGTCTACGCGGGGGGCAGGTACCTGCGGGAGAGCTGCACCTGGGTGCTGCGGCGAACCAGGGAGCACCTGGACAGGGGGGTCACGGAGCTGGTGGTTTACTGGCACCCCCACGAGGCTCTCACCAGGGAGAGGCTGCTTGCAGAGTACCTGGAGCACCTGCTTGATATGGGCATGAAACCCAGGAGGCTGGGGGATGCTGAGGATATTCTCGCTTGAGGATGTGCCCCGGGGGAGGTGGAACAGGGTGCTGGAGGGCGCCGAGCATGCCACGGTATTCCACACCCTTGAGTGGCTTGAGATCCAGAGGCGGTTTTTCAGGATGAGGGAGATGCTGCTGTGCAGTGATACCTGCATCTTCCCTGTTTTTGTGAGGAGAAGGGGGGTTTTTACCGTATACGGGAGCCCCGTGCCGGAGACTGGGGCGATATACGGCGGACCCGTGTGCAAGGGCGGGGGCGTGGAGGAGGTTCTTGGATACTTTGAGCGTCTCTCACCCTTTTCGGCGCTGTTTATAAAGACTCCGTGTGGGTTCCCGCGTGAGGTGTTTGGTTCATGGGAGGTGGAGAGGGTTGGCAACTACGTTGTTGAGCTGGGGGATGAGGAGGTTATGTGGGGGAGGATGCACAAGAAGGCCAGAAATGCTGTGAGAAAGGCTGAGAAAAGCGGGATACGTGTGGAGATGTGTGATGAGAGCCATGTTGAGGAGTACTACAGGATGGTCCTGCAGGTGGCTGAGAGGAAGCGTCTTCTTCCCCTTCCCCTGGACTTCATGAGAGCCGTGGTCGGCTCGGGGCTTGGGAGGCTGATGCTTGCCTTCAGGGACGGCACACCTGTGGCGGGGGGGATATTCCTGTGCTTCGGGGATACGGTGACCTACTGGGACGGTGCCTCCGATGATGCCTTCAGGAGGTACCAGCCCTCCAGCCTGGTGCAGTGGGAGGTTATGAGATGGGCGGCGGAGCAGGGGTACAGGTGGTACGATATGGGGGGTGCGGGGATAGAGAGCATCGCCAGGTTCAAGAGCCGGTGGGGGGGCAGGTACGTTGAGTTCTTCAGGGTGTACCGGGAGGGGGCAGTCGCAAGGGCGGCGAGGCGGGTGTACGCGAGGCTGAGGTGCTATCCGTGGGTGAGCAGGGTATTCAGGTATTAGTGCTGGGCTCCAAGGAGTACCCCTTTGGCAGCGGAGATGACCCACTGAGGTCAGGGGGGATGGAGGTTTATGCCCAGCACCTGGTGGAGCACCTGAAGAGGCGGGTCAGGGTGGTGGTGGTTACTCGGCGGTTCAGGGGGCAGCCTCCAGTGGAGCTTGCGGGCGGGGTTGAGGTGCACCGTGTGCCCTGGCTCAGGGGGGCGTACCTGCGCAACCCGAGCTTTAACCTGGCTTCCTTCTTCAGGGGGCTCGGGCTGAGGTGGGATGTGCTCCTCACCTTGGGGGCTGTGGCGTCCCTTGTTGGCGTGGGACTCGGGTGGCTCAGGAGAAAGCCGGTGGTGGCGTGCCCCTCGGGGGTAGCGTGCACCCAGCCCCAGTATCCTGCGCTCGTGAGGAGAGCCCTCGCGGCGATTGAGAGGTTTGCCTACTCACGGGCGGATGCGGTGGTGTTTCTGTCGGAGGAGGAGAGGGAGAGCTTCAGGGAGAAGCTGGGGTTCACGCCGAGGAGGTGGTACGTGATACCCCCGGGGGTTGCGATGAGCGCTCCTGAGCCTGAGAGGGTGAGGAGGCTCAGGGCGGAGCTTAGCCCCCGTGGGATGGTGGTGTGCTTTGTCGGCAGGCTGGTGGGGGTGAAGGGTGTGGATGTTCTCCTCAGGGCGGTGAGCATGTGCAGGAGGGAGCTCACCTTGGTGATTGCCGGGGAGGGGCCGGAGAGAAGGAGGCTTGAGGAGCTTGCGGTGGAGCTGGGAGTGGAGGGGAGGGTGAGGTTTC
>WANG01000140.1 GCA_015521945.1 Candidatus Hydrothermarchaeota archaeon | reverse complement strand
CTCCTCCACATAAGTGGACGAATTCTCGCTCCGCGGCTTCTCAGCTGGCAGGGACGTAACCAGCAGGAACGCAAATATCATGGCGACAATCAGGATACCAAAAAACTCTGGAGAGCCACGCCTTCTTATCTTCGCCCTGATTCTCTGCCGTCTCTCCTCAATCTCGTCCACGTGGAAGCCCCCGTGTAAGCGGGATTTTCGCCACCCCTATAAACGGGTTACTGTGCCATCCGCAAGGGTGATGGAAAAGAGCGGTGAAGCGTGCTGCATCTGTGTAGCCATCTCTGGGCTTGAGGCTCACCTTCCCGGCGCTCTGCAGATGGCGGACCCAAACTTTCTCAAGTACTGAAGGCGGTTATTTATATGGCACATCATCAGGAGGATAGACGCGTGGATAAAATTCCCAGAGAGCACTTGGTAAAGGCGCTGCTCCTCGTTGCCTTCCTTGCGCTCTTTATCAGGTACGGGGGAAGCGAGGAGGGCAGGCTTGCGGTTGTATTCCTCTTCTACTTCCTGGTGGCACTGGTCTACAGGATAGACTTCCGCTACCCCGTGATTGCGGCCATAGCCCTGCTTGTGCTCTCCGCCCTGCTGCTGGTTCAGCAGAAGGAGGAGTTAGCCAACCGCGTTGGCACATACGCCTACTTCTTCCTCACCGTGGGGGTGCTGCTCGCCCTGGTGGAGTACATGAGGGAGGCTGGAGAGCGGAGGTTCACACCCTCCAAGGAGCTGAAGGGCAGGGTGCTGGGCATAACCTCGGGCAAGGGGGGCGTGGGCAAGACCACCCTGGCGAGCAACCTCGCCGTTGCTCTTGCGAAGCTGGGCAAGCGCGTCCTCGTGGTTGACCTGGATTTGGCAATGCCCAATCTTGACATGGTGATGGGGGTAAACTCGGGCTCCCTGGCGGAGGTCGTTGAGGGCACAAAGAGCTTGGAGGAGGCCGTCGAGAGGAGGCACGGATGCAGCATCCTCGCAGCCCTCCCGGTTAAAGACGGCTACAGGAGGAGGGAGGTTGTGGAGAGGCTGAGGGAGATCATAGGGGAGGCGAAGGAGAGGTATGAGGTTGTGGTCCTTGACTTCCCACCCGGCACAGACCCCCTGGAGCTAATTGATAGGGACACCTACGTGCTCCTGGTTGTGAATCCAGACAAGCTCTCCATAGCAGATGCATACAACATGAAGCTGGAGCTGGAGAGGAGGGCAAAGCTCCTCGGGGTGGTGGTGAACAGGGCGGATGGAGCTGAGGTGGAGGAGATTGAGGAGGCACTCTCTCTGCCCGTGCTGGCTCTGCTTCCAGAGGACACCCGGCTGGAGGAGGCGCTTGAGGCTGAGACGCCCTTGGTTGTGAGCTGCGGGGGTGAGTTCTCCGAGGAGGTGGAGGAGCTCGCCGGGTTCCTGGTCAGGTACTGGGAGAGGGAGGAGGAATGAGGTACGCCTCCCTGCTGGCTGGTGTGGTATACCTGGCTACCTTCGGGAGCTTCCTGCTCTCCAGGGGTACGCTGATATACTTGGACTTCGTGCCCCCTCTGTACCCTGAGAAGTACCTCCGCATGCTCCTCTCCGAGCCCGGGAGCGCCCTTCAGCTCATGCGCCTTCCCCTCCAGCTCTCCGCCTACCTTGCCACCAAGGTGATGCCACCCTTTCTGTTCTACGAGCTGACTCTCCTCCTGTGCTTCGTGGCGGGGGGCGCCTACCTATACCGCCTCCTGAGGGACGGTGGCGCATACTTCGGGGTGCTGCTCCTCCTCTACAACCCCATGATATACTTAAGAGCCACCGCGGGACAGCTGGGTATGGTGGCTGCCACCGCTCTGGCGCCGGTGTTCCTCTACTACCTCTTCGCCTACTTTGAGAACCCCGGCTTGAGGCGGGGGCTGAAGCTCGGCGCCGCCTTTACGCTGGCTGCGGTGTTCCAGGGGCACTACCTCGTTCTCAATGGCATCGTGTTTTTCATATACGCCGCGATACTGCTTATTAAAAGAGAGACTGACCTGAAGTCGGTTGCTCTGGCATCGGCTTCACTGGTGATAGCGAACGCCTACTGGCTTGTCTTCCTTCCCGTGCTGAAGCCAGGGGCGGTTTCGGGGATTACAATGCAGCACATCCAGTTCTTCATGCCCAAGGCAGAGCTGGAGCTGAGCACACCGGCAAAGCTCGCGGGTCTCTACGGCTTCTGGAGGGAATATGCGGTTGACAGGATATACGATGAGGTGCCCATCTACCTCTACGCGATGTACGTGTTCCTGCTGCTGTACCTCTCCATTCACGGCTTCGTGAGCTCGTCCAGGGATGCTAAGAGCGTCCTGTTCCTCACCCTGGTGTTCACGGGGATAATCCTTGCAATGGCAGCGCCGCAGCTTGACATAAAACCCTTCAGGGACAGCCACAAGTTCGTGTACCTCACCCTGCTGGGGTACGTTTACCTGATTCCGCGCGGGATACGGGCGCACAGGTTTTCTTCTGCCGTGCTCCTGCTCACCCTGGCGGCGGTGCTCTACTTTAACCACATGCAGGTTCTGCTCGGGGGGCAGCTTCAGCCCTTAGAGTATCCTGCGGAGTACGTGCAGGCTGGGAAGGTGATAGACGGGCTCGGTGGGGAAGTGGTCTACTTTCCCTGGAGGCTTTACATGAGCTACTCGTGGGCGATGAACGCAACTCCAGATGGCAGGCTTGCAGCTCCCATAAACTCAGTGACCAGGAGGTTCGTAAGTACCGGGTGCGACCCCGGGCAGGACTTCTGTGTGGAAACCCCGGAGCAGCGGAGCATCAGGAGGTGCGTGGAGGCGCGGAGCGTCCCGTGTCTGGAGGAGCTGGGGGTGAGGTATGCGGTTGTTGATACCTGTGCCACTGCGCCCATGGATTACGGGTGGGTCACGGGCAGGAGGGTGTTCAGCGGTGAGTGCCTGAGGATAGTGAGGCTGGGGGTGTGAGTATGCGTCTGATTCTTACCCTTGAGAGCACCTGCAGGTACGCCTACGACCTGAGGTACCACAACAAGCTGCAGGGGTTCGTGTATTCGCTGATGAGGGGCACGGAGTACGAGGGGCTGCACGACTCCAAGGGGTACAAGTTCT
>WANG01000139.1 GCA_015521945.1 Candidatus Hydrothermarchaeota archaeon | reverse complement strand
CGCCACCCTGGTTGAGGCTTACCCTGCACCCTACTCCGAGAAGGGCAAGGCTATAACCTGGGACAAGAGCTACTTTGCCGAGGGGCCGAGGGGTGCCAGGCTCGTTTACGAGCCAGATGTGCCTGACTGGGACGAGTGGCTACCCCTGAGCAACTCCCTGGCGTATTCCTTAGTGAGCATCCCCATAATGGACATGCCGGCAGGGGAGTACACCGAGGTTGAGGAGCCCAACATCTGGCTGGTGTGGGACACCCAGAAGTACAGAACAGACATAATAAGGTACGCCTTTGAGTGGAAGAGGGGTGAAGAGGTTGAGGGCATAACCCTCACCAGGGACGACACCAAGAGCATACCATCCTGGACGGAGCTGTTCTGAGCATGTCCACCTCTCCTAAGGAAGGGTGCGCCTTTGAGGCAGGCATAAAGCTCGGCACCATCTTCCACCAGTTCATGGGCACACCAGTGAGCGAGAGCTCAAAGGCGAGCCTTGAGGAGGCGATACGCAGAGCCGTGCTCAACCAGCCTCACGTGGTGGAGGTGCGTGTCAGGATAAGGGAGGAGGCGCTTCGCAGGGCGAGCCGCAACACCTTCGGGTACGCCTCCCTCTCCCCCGAGATGCTGGAGGCTGAGGTGTGGATAGAGTACGGTGGTACCAGGTGCTGCGGCAGGCTCGCCTACAGCTCCGAGAGCAGCTACCCCGAGATGTGGGTTGAATTTGAGTAGCTCTCAGCAAGCTGGGCGAGGGCACGCACCAGGGAGGGTGAGGTGTTCAGAGCCCTGCACCTCCACACCTTCATCCCCAGCCTCTCCCCGAACCTGGAGAGCTCCACATCTATATCGTAGAGGGTCTCTAAGTTGTCTGCCACGAAGCTCACGGGCACCACCACAGCCTGCCTCACCCCCCTTCTCACAAGCACCCTGAGCACCTCCCTCACCCCCGGCTTCAGCCACCTGCCGAAGCGCAGCCCGCTCTGGTACCCCAGCCACCACTCCCCCACACCGGCCTTCTCTGCCACAAGCCTGCAGGTCTCCTCCACCTGCTCGGGGTACCTGTCAGCCCTCGCCTGCTCCTCTGGCAGAGAGTGAGCCGAAAACACCACCGCAGCCTCCGGGTGGAGCTCCAGCGCCTCCCTGAGCCTCTCGCAAAGCGCATCAACGAAGGGGGTGAAGCTCCCCCATCTCTCCACCGCCCTCGCCTTTACGCCCGCCTCCCCAGCCGAGGTGTAGAAGCGCCGGAGGCACGCCCCCGAGGTTGCCTTGGCGTAGTGGGGGTACAGGGGGATGCCCACGAGCTCCTCCGCATGCTCCGCAGCCTCCCTGACAGCCCTGTGTATGAAGGGCTCGGAGTAGCAGAACCCCAAGTGCACCCTGGAATTCAGCTCCCTCTGCAGCTCCCTCCTGAGCCCCTGCAGAATCCCCGGCAGCGGGGAGCACCCTCCTATGAGAGCGTACCTCCGCTTAGCCGAGGGGGTGCGCACAGCCGCTACAGCAGGGGCGAGCACCCTCCTGAGGGCACCCGGCAGGGGGAGTATCTCCGGGTCTGAGAACATCCTGCGCAGGAAGGCGCCAACCTCATCCACCGAGGCTGGCGAGCCCATGTAAAGCAGCACCACGGCTCGCATGCACCGCCTCACAGCAGCTTCTCGTACTGCTCCACCTTCCGCTTAAGCTCGTCCCTCTCCCTCTCCACCCTGTGAGCCTCCTGCATCAGGTCCCTCAGCTCAGACTCCAGCCTCTCAAGCTTCTCCTCCTTCTTCCTCACCTCCTCCTCCCGCTCCTCCAAGCGCTTTCTCAAGGTCTTCACCTCCACCTCCAGCTCACCGCTTCTGCGTATAACCTCCCTCAGCTCCCTCTCCTTCTCCTGCAGGAGCTGCCTCTTCTCCTCCCTGTCCTCCATGTAGCCATCAATCTTTGCCTTGAGCACGGACAGCTCCTTTATGAGCTCGTGAATCACCCTCTCCTTACTCCTCACGTCCTCCCTGAGGCTCTCAACCGTATCCTTGAGCTTCTCAACCTCATCGCTGCGCTGGGCGAGCATCTCCCTCAGCCTGCCCACCTCCCTCTCGTACTCGGTGCAGCGTGAGGCGAGCTCGTCCCTCTCCCTCCTGTAAACCTCAAGCATGCTCCTCTCCCCCTCAAGCTCCTTCAGCCTGGCTTCCCTCTCGCTGAGCTGCAGGAGAAGGGAGTCAACCTGCCTTTTCAGCTCACTTATCTTATCCTCATAAAACCTCTTCTCGGTTACGTGCATAGCCCTCGCCCTGAGCTGATGGAGTGGGGGAGATTTGAACTCCCGACCACTCGATCTTCAGTCGAGCGCTCTCCCAGGCTGAGCTACCACTCCATCTTTCACATAACATATCTGAACGAGGTTTAAATATTTTGTCCTCTCCCCCATTCTTACCATCCCCAAGAGTATTTATATCACCGCCCAATTATACTATGGTGGTCACCATGCCAATACCAGAGGTGGAGTACATCTGGATGAACGGCAGGCTGGTGCAGTGGCACGAGGCGAAGGTGCACGTTCTCACCCACGCCCTGCACTACGGCTCCGGGGTTTTTGAGGGCATAAGGTGCTACCGTGCCGAGCAGGGGCCAGCGGTTTTCCGGCACAGGGAGCACATGCAGAGGATGCACCGCTCTGCAAAGCTGTACCACATGCAGATACCCTACAGCGTTGATGAGCTCATGCAGGCCGTCAGGGAGGTGATAAAAGCCAACCGCCTGGAGGAGTGCTACATCCGCCCCATAGCCTTCAGGGGCTACGGGGAGATGGGTCTGAACCCCGCGGGTGCGCCCGTGGAGGTGGCAATAGCCGTCTGGTCCTGGGGCGCCTACCTGGGTGAGGAGGGGCAGAGGAATGGCATAAGAGCCAAGACCTCCTCCTTCTGCAGGATATCCCCCAACGTCCTGCCCCCCATAGCCAAGTGCACCGGGCAGTACGCCAACTCCATCCTCGCCAAGCTGGAGGCTCTAAATGCGGGGTACGACGAGGCTATAATGCTTGACCACCGCGGCTTCGTCAGCGAGGGTCCCGGGGAGAACATATTCATGGTCGCAGACGGTGTCATCTACACCCCGCCCGAGCATGCCAGCATCCTGCCCGGCATAACCAGGGAGAGCGTCATCACCCTTGCCGAGGACATGGGGTACAGGGTGGTGGTCAGGGACATAACCAGAGCCGAGCTTCTGGCTGCGGATGAGGTCTTCTTCACGGGCACGGCGGTTGAGATAACCCCTGTCAGGGAGATAGACGGCTACGAGATAGGCAAACCGGGCGAGGTCACGAGGAAGCTGCAGCAGAAGTTCTTTGATGTCACCCGCGGCAGGGACGAGAGGTACCTGCACTGGCTTGACTTCATTTAGCAGCCAGCAGGGGGAGAGTGAAGTAGAAGGTTGAGCCTCTTCCCGGGGTGGACTCCACCCAGATTCTGCCCCCGTGCATCTCCACCACCTTCTTGGCCACCGCCAGCCCCGTGCCCGTGCCTCCGTAGTGCCTCGTGGTGCTGGAGTCAAGCTGGGTCAGGGGCTTGAAGATGTCCTTCAGCCGCTCCTTGGGTATGCCTATACCCGTGTCGCTCACGCTGAAGAGCACCTCCCTGTCCCTGCACTCCACCCTCACCGTAACCCTTCCCCCCGGACGGTTGAACTTTATCGCGTTGTCTATGAGGTTCAGCAGCACCCTCTGGAGCTTCCCCGGGTCTGCGAACATGCTCACGTCGCACTCAAGCTGAAGCTCAAGCTTCACGTCCCTCGCCTTGGCGCTCTCCTGCTTCTCATCCACCGCCCTTCTCACCAGCTCCCCTATCCTCACCTTCCGGGGGTTAAGCCTGAACTTGCCCCTCGCAATATCAGCCACACTTATCAGGTCGTCAACGATATCGTTCAGCCTCACCAGCGCCTTCACAGCCGTGTTAAGAAGCTCCCTCCTCGCCTCCTTATCCTCCTCCTCCCTCGCGAGCTCTATGTACCCCTTGGCTATGGTTATGGGCGTGCGCAGCTCGTGGCTCACGTTGGCGATGATATCGCTCTTGAGCTGCTCCAAGCGCCTGAGGTTGTCGTAGGCCTTTCTCAGCGCCCTCTCAGCCTTGACCTCCATGGTTATGTCCTTGGCAACGCTCACAGTGCCCACCGGTCTGCCGTTCTCATCCCTCACGATGGCCAAGGAGATGCTCACGTCCACCCCCTTCCCCTCCACGCACCTGAGCTTCAGCCTGACGTTCCTTATCACCTCCCTCTCCAGAAGCTTATCGTAGAGCTTCTTCAGCTCCCTTCCGCTCTCGGGGGTGCAGAGCTCGTATATACGCCTGCCCAGAACCTCCTCCTGGGGGTACCCCAGCATCTCCCTCGCTCCAAAGGAGAAGTAGGTTATCCGCCCCTCCAGGTCGGTGGCGATTATGGCGTCGGCGCTGCTCTCAATCAGCCTCTGCAGGAACTCCCTGGTGCGCCTGACCTCAGCCTCCGCCTCCCTGCGCAGCTTCTCGCTCTCCATGACCCTGAAGGCGTAGCCGATGTCCCGCATGAGCTCCGCCATCACCTCAATCTCCTCCTCCATGAACTCCCGCTCACCCGAGTAGCAGAGCACCATGGCACCGAACAGCCTGTCGCAGAGTATGGGAAGCCCGATGCTGGAGTCCCTGACCACGGGCTCGGCTTTTCCCGCAGCCTCCCCGGCGAGCTCCCTGGAGCCCGAGCACAGCCTACCCGCAAAGGTAACCCTCCTCAGCTCCCCGTTATCAAGCACGTAGGCAACCGCTCCCCTGTACCCTCCAGAGTCAACCAGCAGCCTGCACACGCGCCTGAGCAGCTCCTCTCTGTCAGTAGCACGTGACACCTCACGGTTTATGCTTATTACAGCATTCAGCACCATGTTCAGATGCATTATCCTCTTTTCAGCATTTATTCTGTCTGTAGCATCAATAAGTATCCCTATTATTGCAGGCTCACCACGGTAGCTTACTCTTGCACCGTAAACCTCGGCATAGAACACCTCACCGTTCTTCCTGACACACCTGAGCACGTAGCTCGCGGCTGGCAGACTCCCCCTGACTCTCTCCTCCATGTTCCTCTTAACCTGCTCCACATCCTCGGGGTAGATGAAGTCCAGCACGTTTCTCCCGAGCATCTCCTCCTGGGTGTACCCGAATATCTCCGCAAGCCTGGGGTTTGCGTACCTCAGCACCCCGTCCTGAACTAGGTATATCCCGACCAGGGAGTTCTCGGAGATTATCCTGAACATCTCCTCGCTTGCCCTGAGCTTGTCCTCCATGCTCTTGCGCTGGCTTATGTCCCTGAGCACGGCAATTAGGTACCTCTTCCCCGCAAACTCAAAAACAGACACCGAGAGCTCAACCGGCACCTCCGAGCCATCCTTTCTGAGGAACATGCCCTCGTGCCGCTCCTTAGGTGCCGCATCCCCCCTCACAAAAGCCTCAAAGCCCCTGGCGAACCTCTCCCTGCACCTCTCAGGCACCAGCTTCTCAATCTTCATCCCCTCAAGCTCTTCCCTTGCATACCCCGAGAGCCTCTCAGCGGCGGAGTTGACCATAACGATTCTCGCCGAGGAATCTGCTATAACAACGGCGTCGCTCAGAGCTTCTACCAGAGATGCAGCATCTCCAATATCCACAGCCTTCCCCCACTGCAGTGGCAGCTTAAGATTTATATGGGCGTGAGATGTTTTAAAGTTTGTGGCAGCGGCTGAGGGTGCGTTACAGGAAACCCTTGATGACGGGATTTATCATAGTTAATCATGATGGTTCCTGGTGTGGAGGTGCCTTGAATGGCAGCACTGATAAGGGAGATGGAGTACCTCTGGCTTGGCAGAGAGGAAGGGTACACCGCCCTTGAGCATGAAGTTATCTTCCGCGACCTGTGCTGCGGGTGCGGCAACTGCGAGGCGGTGTGCCCCGAGGATGTTGTTCGTGTTGACGAGTTTCCGAGGCTTATAGGTGAATGCACGGACTGCGGGTACTGTTTGATGCAGTGCCCCAGGAGCTTCTTCAACGCAGATGAGGTTGAGGAGAAGCTCTTTGGTGAGGTGGTTGAGGACGAGCTGGGCTTTGTGCGCAAGCGCATAGGCGTCAGGAGTTTGGATAAGGGCATCGCAAAGGTGGCGCAGGACGGGGGCTTTGTAACCGCGCTTCTGAGGTATGCCTTGGAGAAGGGGGTCATAGACGGCGCAGTGGTTGGAGGCGTGCGTGAGGATAAACCCTGGTACCCCGAGGCGAGGCTGGTCACTTCGCCCGAGGAGCTCATCCCCACT
>WANG01000138.1 GCA_015521945.1 Candidatus Hydrothermarchaeota archaeon | reverse complement strand
CGGTCAAAGGAGACAGGCTTAGGACCTGTTGGCGTAGAGCCTGCGAGGGTTCAAATCCCTTCCCCCGCATCACAATGGTGGAATAATGAGAGGTACCGTGTCTTTGGGAAGCTCTGGAGTGCTGCGCTTCGCCTGCGTCAGCGGATGCAGCGCGCCCTGCTGCCATGGGCATGCTATAGCTCTCAGCCCTTACGAGGTGCTGAGGCTGGGCGAGCTCCTCAGGCTAAGCAGCGAGGAGCTGGAGGAGCGCTACTTGGCAGCCCACTATGAAGAGAGCGGCGTGCCCCTGCTCATGCTGGAGCGCTCCCCCTGCAGGTTTCTGGTGGAGGGCAGGTGCACCGTGTATCCCGCCCGCCCCTTGGCGTGCAGGCTCTACCCGGCGGGGGTGAGCTGGAAGGGCGGGCTGGAGTTCAGGCTGAGCCAGGACGGCAGGTGCCCCGGCATGGGGAGGGGTGAGGAGCGCACCCTTCAGGAGTACATCCTCCAGCAGGATGCGTGGGTTTACATAAAGATGTGGGAGCGCTGGGTTGAGTTTGTGGAGCGTGCCGAAGAGAGCGAGCTGAGCGCAAACCCGCTAAAGCAGGTTTTCCTGAAGATACTGCTCTACAACTACGACGTCCGCATGAGAGACGAGCCCGCCTCCCCGGAGGAGCGCTTCCTGCACAGGATTGAGCTGGCTGAGATGCTGGTGGCGGGGCATCACCAGCCGCTGTAGAGCCTCTGGGCGAGCACCCCAGGCAAGCCCGCCCTCAGGATGTCCCTCGCCACCCTCCCAACCTCGTACTCCACCCTGCGCACCTCAACCTCCCCATCCTCCACCACCGCAAAGCTCGCAAGGGGTGAGCCGTCCCTGGGCTGCCCCACGCTTCCCGGGTTGAGCACCTCCCCCTGAGGGAGCCTGAGGTGGAAGGGGACGTGGGTATGCCCCAGCACCAGCATCCGCGCACCTGCTCTCTGCAGGTGCTCCTCCAGCCCTTCGCCGGGGTAAACGTACTCCCACAGGGGCTCTGCAGGGCTCCCGTGCACGCAGCAGATGCCCTCCACCCTGAGCTCTAAGCTCAGGGAGCGCAGGTAGGCGAGGTGCTCCTCCTGGAGCACCCCCCTGGTCCACTCTATGGCGCGTGCCGCAACGGGGTTGAAGGCCGAGGTATCTCCTGTTAGCACCGCGTAGTCGTGGTTGCCCATCACCGAGGCGATGCGCTTCTCCCGCATGAGCTCTATCACCTCACCCGGGTGGGGGTTGTACCCCACCACGTCCCCTGCATGGATTATCCTGCCTCTGGGGCACTCATCAAGCACAGCCTCCAGAGCCGGGAGGTTGGCGTGCACGTCCGAGATGATGCACAGGCGCATGGGGTTTAATATTGCGGGAGGACTTAAACATCTTCCCATGGGGTTCCGGGAGATGCTGCGGGTGAGCAGGAGGGAGGCGCTTCTCCTCGCGGGGGTGTACCTCCTCAGCTTGGCTCTGAGGCTGCTCCCCAAGCTCGCCACGGACGAGCATCTACCTGTCTTCCAGGCTGACGTGTGGTACCGCATAGCCATGGCACAGTACGTGCTTGACCACCATGAGCTCCCGGAGCCGGACCTCAGGTACCGCGCCTACGGGTACGTGCCCATGTGGTACCCCCCGCTCTCCCCGGTTCTCCTGGCAGCGGGAGCGGCACTCACGGGGCTTCAGATACCCGTGCTCTGCACCAGGGTGCTGCCCTTCCTTGAGGCGCTCACCCCCCTGAGCATCTACTTCCTCACCAGGCACCTCGCGGGCAGGCGCTCCGCTGCGGCGGCGCTGCTCGTGCTCGCACTCACCCCCAGCTTCATCTACTGGACGGCCATCGCCGACCCCCAGAGCTTCACCCTGTTCATGCTTCCCCTGTACCTGCTGTACTGGCACCATGTGGCGGGCATGGAGGCAAGGCAGAGGCTGAGGAGCCTCCTCCCCTTAGGCGTGCTCTTAGGCGTGAACTTCCTGCTCCACCTCTCCTACTTCCTCGTGCTGCTGGTGATGCTCATGTACACCCTGGGCATGCTGCTCCAAGGGGCACGGAGAACCCTGATGCTGGACTTCCTGGTGGTGGTGCTCATATCCCAGGCGGTGGCGGCGCCCTGGTGGCTTCCGAGGAACCTCTACTGGTGGTGGATTGAGGCGCTGGTTACGAGCAGCGGGCTCTACTCGGGAGTGCAGCACCTCCGTGAGTACGGCATGGTTGCGGCGCTTGCGGGGGGTGCGGGAATGCTCTACCTGCTGCGCACCCCCAGAGCCAGCGCACCCCTGCTCCTGTGGGCGCTGCCCCTCCTCTTAGAGACCCAGAACGAGGCTATTCTGCAGCTTCTGGGCATGCAGCACCTCACCTGGGAGACCCTCGCCAAGCCCCTTGAGGGCTTCCGCTTCTACCCCTTCTTGGCGCAGCCCGCCGCGGTGGCTGCAGGGGTGCTTCTGGGCAGGGTGTGGAGGTACAGGGTGCTCATCCCCGTGCTCCTCCTCATGGGAGCAGAGCTTTGGGCGTACGGGCTGGATGAGAGGCTCAGCCTCACTGGCATAACCCCCGAGGAGTACAGGGCTGCGGTGTGGTACAGGGAGAACTCGGATGAGAGCAGCAGGATAATCGCCGACTACTACCGCGCCCAGATGCTCGCGGGTGTGGCTGGAGGTAGAGCGCTCCTCGGGGGCGTGTTCCCCCTGCGGAGCGTGGGCTACCCCTACATAAGCGTGCCCGCCGTGGTGCAGGACGACCTCTACCTGCTGTACTCCACCACCTCCCCGGAGCTTGCCTGGAGCATAGCGAGGAAGTACAACGCCACCCACATCTACTACTCCGTGTGGATGCGCACCTCTGGCAACCTGCTCAGCTCCC
Organism: Candidatus Hydrothermarchaeota archaeon; assembly: GCA_015521945.1. Taxonomy (GTDB): domain Archaea; phylum Hydrothermarchaeota; class Hydrothermarchaeia; order Hydrothermarchaeales; family BMS3B; genus JAADFH01. The sequence continues at coordinate 7,186 of WANG01000138.1, read as the reverse complement.
GCAAGCCCCCCACCAGCTTCGGCGTGGAGGTGTACCTCCCCAAGTTCTACAACACCACCTACTTCAGGCGGGTGTACGCCTCTCCAGGGGTGAGCATATTCTACGTGATGCCCGAGCAGAGGAAGTGAAGGTAGTGCATCCCCAGCTCAGGGTACTTTGGAAAGGCGTGGGACCTGAAGGAGGAGGAGTGCTTGTTCAGGTAGTCTGCTATGGCGAGGGCGTCCCTGGCGTTCTGCTCCTCCACCCTCTCCTCAGCCAGCACCCTGGCGATGTACTCGGTGAAGCAGGCAACCCCCAGGGTCCAGAAGCAGGACTGCACCAGGTCCCAGGGCCTTGCGATGGTCTCCATGAAGCTCTGCCTCAGGTGGAAGCTCAGCAGCCTGTCCGCCTCGTCATCCAGGGGCTTGGTGTAGAGCTGGGAGAAGTCCTCGGTGAACTCAACCTCCTCGGCTATCTCCAGCTTCCTCGCCGCATATCCGGGGCTCAGCCTGTACCCGAAGAGCTCTCCGAAGATGTCGTAGATGCCGAAGAGGTCAATCTGCACGTCTCCGGCAGCCTTCGCCTCGGTGAGCATCTCCTCCCTGTCAGCCCCCTCTAAGGCTTTGGCAGCCCTCTCCGCCTCCTCCAGGGTTACAACCCCGCCTGCAAGCATGCCACCAAGCCTGCGCAGGGCGCCCACCATGAGCAGAGCCGAGCGGTGCAGGGTTTCCCCCTGCAGCAGAGTGTTAATGCCCGTGTAGAGCCTCACTAAGGCGTCCCAGGTGCACCTCTGCCCGCTCCTGTAGTGCAGGTACACCACCTCCCCCCGCTCCACCTTCTGCTCCTCCCCCAGCTCCTCCAGAAACTCCCGCTCAAGCATCTCACGCTCCACCCTCTCCCCGGAGCTGAGGCTCACACCCCTGCAGGTCCACTTGGCGTCCACCACCACGGTGCCGTTGTCCAGCAGGGTGGCTGAGAAGGGGTACTTGCGGCAGCTCAGAAACTTGGCTCTGAACCCGTGCCTCTCGTGGAGCACGCACCTCCTGTCCCTCAGGAAGGGGCACTCCTTCTTAAGGAAGTACCCCCCGCTTCTCGCCTCGTAGAAGCCCTTATACCCCAGCGCCTCCACCCTCTTTATCTCCTCCATCCTCACCGGTATGTCCTCCAGTATCCTGCAGCAGATGAAGCAGGTGTCGGGGGTGCAGGTGTACCTCAGCTCCCTTCCGAAGGTTGTGAGCAGGCGCATGCAAGCTCGGGCTCCCGTAACATTTACAATTTTGCGACGGGAATTAGTGAGCCTAACTCAGGCGAGGAGAATGGTGTACGCAGACTATGCCACGTCCACACCTCCTGCACCTGAGGTTGTAGATGAGGTGGTTCGCTGTCTGCGGGAGGTTTACGCCTCCCCTGGCAGCATGCATCGCCCGGGAAGGGAAGCAAGGCGGGTGGTTGAGGGTGCCCGTGAGAGGGTGGCTGAGCTCATAGGCGCTTCTCCGGGGGAGGTGGTTTTCACCTCCTCGGGCACGGAGGCGAACAACCTCGCCATCAAGGGCTACGCCCTTGCCAACAGGAGGCGGGGGAGGCACATAGTAACCACGGCGGTTGAGCACTACTCGGTGCTCCACCCCCTGCAGACCCTTGCCAGGGAGGGCTTCAGCGTCACCAGGGTGGGGGTGGATGAGCACGGGTGCGTCAGGCTTGAGGAGCTGGAGAACGCCGTGACAGGGGAGACGATTCTCATCTCGGTGCAGCACGTGAACCACGAGGTTGGCACAGTGCAGGAGATTGAGAGGGTGGCGGAGATTGCGGAGAGCAGGGGGGTGGCGCTGCACTGCGATGGCACCTGCGGGGGAGGCATTCTGCCGGTTAACGTGGAGGAGCTTGGGGTGGACATGTACTCCCTCTCCGCCCACCGGTTCTACGGTCCCAAGGGGGCGGGTGCGCTCTACATCGCCAGGGGCACCAGGATTCTGCCCCTGATTGAAGGTGGTACCCAGGAGCAGGGGTACCGCTCGGGCACCGAGAACGTGCCCGCGATAGCGGGCTTCGGCAGGGCTGCGGAGCTGGCGAAGGCTGAGATGGAGCAGAGGCTTGAGAAGCTCTGGAAGCTCAGGAGGAGCTTCCTGAGGGAGCTTGAGGGGAGAGCCGAGTTCAGGCTCAACGGGCATCCCGAGCGGGTGAACCCCGTTTATGCGAGCGTTAGCTTCCCCGGCATCAGCGGAGACGCCTTGGTTTCCGAGCTCACGGGCATGGGGGTGCACGCCTCCACGGGGTCGCCCTGCATGGCGCAGGCTGCAAAGCTGAGCCACGTGCTTGAGGCGATGGGGCTGGAGCAGGAGCTGGTCAGGGGGACGGTGCTCTTCTCCTTCGGGATATTCACGAGCTTGGAGGAGGTGCACAGAGCCGCGGAGGCGGCTGGAGCGGCTGTGAGGAGGCTGAGAGGTGAGGAGCAGGGTGAGGGTTGACTGCACCGGGCTGAGGTGCCCTGCTCACGTGTCCAGGATAGAGAGGGTTATGGATGAGGTGGAGGTAGGCGATGTGGTTGAGGTCGTGCTTGACGGGGATGAGGCGGTTGAGGATGTAGAGGCGTGGTGCAGGGTTACGGGGAACGCTGTGGTGGGTAGAGAGCGCAGGGGTGATGAGCTCAGGATATACCTGGAGAGGAGGGTTTAGATGAGGGCGTACTTGGACTACGCATCAACAACCCCGCTGGATGAGAGGGTGCTTGAGGAGATGCTGCCCTGGCTGAAGGAGGAGTTTGCCAACCCCACGGGGATATACTCCCTCAGCCAGAGGGCGAGGCAGGCGGTTGAGGGTGCCCGTGAGAGGGTGGCTGAGTTCATAGGCGCTTCTCCCTCCGAGGTGGTTTTCACCTCCTCGGGCACGGAGGCGTGCAACCTCGCCATCAAGGGCTACGCCCTTGCCAACAGGAGGCAGGGGAACCGCATCGTGGTGAGCGCGGTGGAGCACATGGCGGTGCTGGAGGCGTGCAGGGCGCTTGAGAAGCACGGGTTTGAGGTTGCCGTGGTGGGGGTGGATGAGCACGGGTGCGTAAAGCCTGAGGAGCTGGAGAAGGCTGTAACCGGAGAGACCCTGCTGGTGGTGGTGCAGCTTGCCAGCAATGAGATAGGCACCATCCAGAACATCAGGGAGCTCGCGGAGGTGGCGCACGAGCGGGGTGCGGCCTTCTTCTGCGATGCCTGCATAGCCAACGGCTCGGTGCCTGTGGATGTTGACGCCCTGGACGTGGAGCTCCTTGCGATGTCCGCCCACAAGATGTACGGTCCCAAGGGGGTGGGGGCGCTGTACGTTGCCGAGGGCACCAGGATAGAGCCCCTGATTCACGGGGGCGGACAGGAGCGCGGGTACCGCTCGGGCACCGAGAACGTGCCCGGGATAGTGGGGTTTGGCAGAGCCTGCGAGATAGCTGCCAGGGAGATGGAGGCTGAGGGGGAGCGCATAAGGAGGATGAGGGACAGGATGGTGCGGAGGGTGATGCAGGAGATTGAGGACGTGCGCCTCAACGGGCATCCCGAGAGGAGGCTGCCGGGGAATGCCAACTTTGCCATTGCCTACATTGAGGGCGAGAGCCTGGTGCTGGAGCTTGACTTTGCGGGGGTGAGCGCAAGCACGGGCAGCGCCTGCACCTCCCCGACCCTTGAGCCGAGCCACGTGCTCACCGCCATAGGGCTGAGCAAGGCGCAGGCTCACGGCTCCCTTAGGGTAACCCTGGGCAGGTTCACCACCGAGGAGGAGGTGGAGCACTTCCTTGAGGTGCTCCCGGGGGTGGTGGAGAGGCTCAGAAGGATATCACCCTTCAAGCGTGGAGGCGAGGAATATGTATAGCGAGATACTGCTGGAGCACTTCAGGAATCCCAGGAATATGGGCAGGATGGAGAACCCAGATGGCGTTGGCAAGGTGGGGAACCCCGCCTGCGGTGACGTGATGCACATCTACATAAAAGTCGGGAAGAACGCCAGCGGTCAGGAGGTCATAGAGGACATAAAGTTTGAGACCTTCGGGTGTGCGGCAGCCATAGGCACGAGCAGCATGGTGACGGAGCTTGCGAAGGGCAAGACCCTGGAGGAGGCGGAGAAGATAAGCAAGGAGGACGTTGCCGAGGCGGTTGGCGGCCTTCCGCCGATAAAGATGCACTGCTCCCTGCTCGCCACCAAGGGGCTCAGGAAGGCGATAGAGGACTACAGGAGCAGGAAGGGTAAGGGTGATGGCGGTGAGGGCGGAGAGGATAGCCAGCATTCTCAGGAAGGCTGAGCACGAGGGTGTTATTGAGAGCCCCGACGGGGTGGGGAGAGCCGAGCACCCCCTGTGCGGGGATGCGGTTGAGTTCTACATCTCGGTGAGGGAGGGCGTAATTGCTGCCGCCAGGTTCAGGGCGCTCGCGTGCGCCGCGGCTATAGCAACGAGCGAGATCGCAGCGAGCTTAGCTGAGGGCATGCGGGTTGAGGAGGCGGAGAGGCTCGGAGTGGAGGAGGTGGAGCGGCACGCTGGAGGGCTGCCGGAGATAAACAGGTGCTGCAAGGAGGTGGGGGTGAGGGCGCTGAGGAGGGCAATTCAGGACTACAGGGGGAAGGCAAATACGTAAGCTTGAGCGCAGGCTGGAGAGGGTGAAGGAGGAGCGGGACGCCGTTATCGTCGCCCACAACTTCCAGCCGGAGGAGGTGCAGAGGCTGGCTGACTTTACGGGGGGCAAGCTGGAGTGCGCCCTCTTTGCGAGCAGGTGCAGCGCCTCAACGGTGGTGGTGTGCGGGGTTGACTTCATGGCTGAGCTGGTGGCTGCCCTGAGCCCGGGAAAGAGGGTGCTGCTCGCCGCCGAGGAGGCGAGGTGCCCGATGGTGAGCATGGTTGCGCCGGAGCAGGTGAGGAGGATGAGGGAGAGGCTGCCGGAGGCTCTGTTCGTGGGGTACATCAAAGCCAGGGTGGAGCAGCTTGAGCTCTGCGACCTCGTGTGCACCCACCAGGGTGCGGTGGAGGCGGTTGGAGATGCGGAGGGTGAGGTGGTGCTTCTGCCGGACGCCCAGGTGGCGGGGTACGTGGAGATGGTTACCCGAAGGCAAGTGGTGGGCGCGGAAGCCTACTGCCCGCCCCACCTGCGCATAACCCCTAAGGAGGTTGAGGCGCTCAAGCGTGCGCATCCCGAGGCTGAGGTGCTTGCCCACCCCCAGTGCCGCAGGGACGTGCTGGAGCTGGCGGATGCGGTGCTGGACAGCGCTGGAATGGTGGAGCATGTGAGGCGCACCAGCGGGGAGGAGTTCATAGTCGCCTGCGAGACCGGGGTGGTGCACAGGATGAGAGCCTGCGCCCCTGAGAAGAGCTTTTACCCCGCAAGCCAGCGAGCCGAGTGCAGCAAGCACAGGCTCACCGACCCTGCCAGGGTGCTGTGGTGCTTAGAGGACCTGAGCGGAGAAGTAAAGGTGGAGGAGGAGGTCAAGCGGAGGGTGAGGGAGCTCATGCGCGGGTGCGGCATCAGGGTGTGAGGTGGGCTATGCTCTCAATGTGGGGGGTGTGGGGGAACATGTCCAGGGCTACCACCTCCTGGAGCTCGTAGCCCAGGGCGGCGATGTCCCTCGCCTGGGTGCGGGGGTTGCAGGAGATGTACACGATGTTCTCCGGCATCAGCCTCCTCAGAGCCTTCACAACCTTCGGGTGGAGCCCGGCTCTCGGGGGGTCCAGGATAACCGCCTCGGCTCTCTCAAGCCCGGGCATCACCTCCTCCGCCCTGCCGGAGATGAGCCTGAGGTTGGTTACCCCATTGAGCTCGGCGTTGCTCTCCGCTGCTCTCACGGCTTCGGCGTCCTCCTCTATGCCCAGCACCTCACCGCAGCACTCCGCAACGGCTATGCCGAAGGTGCCGGCACCGCAGTAAACGTCAACCACCTGCCGGGAGCCGCACACCAGCTTCCTGACGAGCTCAACCATCCTCTCTGCCTGCAGGGTGTTGGTCTGGAAGAAGGAGAAGGGGGGCACCCTGAAGCTCAGCCCGCAGAGCTTCTCCTCAAAGCATCCCCGCCCGGCTCGCACCTCGCCCCTTGAGGTGTCGGTGAGGGTGGGGTTGACAGCCCACACGAACTCCTGGGCGAGCCCGCTGAGCGCTTCAGCGTACTCGTCAAGGGGAAAGGTGCCCTCGTGGGTTACCACGGCTATCATCCTCCTGCCGGAGCGCTTGCCCTCCCTCACCACTAAGTAGCGCAGGAATCCGCGCCTTCGCAGGATGTCGTAGTGCTCCAGCTTCTTGTGCCTGAAGAACTCGGCTGAGGCGGTGAGTATGGTGTCGCTGTGGGGGGAGAAGAGCAGGCAGCCCAGGGCGCTCTCCACCTCGGCGTAGCTCCCGTACCTGCGCATGCCTATGGCGTCCCCGCCTATGGTGTAGTCCATCCTGTTCCTGTAGTAGCGCTCGGCAGGGCTGGGGAGCACCTCTACCTCACGCTGGAAGAGCCGCTGCATCATCTCCCGCTTGAATCTGAGCTGGGAGGTGTAGCGCATTCCGAGCCATCTGCAGCTTCCGCACTTCATGAAGTGCGGGCACTCTGGCTCCACCCTGTGCTCTCCAGCGTGCACCACCCTGCGAACGCCCCACCTGCCCCTGCGGGGGGTGTAGATTTCAACCACGTCCCCGGGGTAGGCGTAGTCCACCCTGTACTCCTTCCCGCGGTGCCTCCCGATGCCCTGACCGTGGAGGTTGAGATGGGTGATTTCAACCTGCACCATGCTCCAGAGAGCAGGGCTAACGTGGACATGAGCTACTTCCAGAGCAGGGCGAGGAGCAGCGCCACCGCTATGGCGATTGCAACTCCCGCAGCTACCTTCACAACCACCCCGTGGGGAAGGGTGGCCGCAATGAATCCTGCAACGGCACCCGAGATGCCACCCACAGTGGCAGCCTTCCTGTCAAACCTCACACCACCACCTCCTTCATGCACCTACGTGCACGGGAGCTTAACTTTTGCGGTGGGTGGTGTACAAATAACATTCTTAAATAATGATGTAAAAATAAAAATTGGGAGATTGATAATCTCCCATTGCTATGTCTATTTTTTATTTTTGTCCAAGTTGTAGCCAACTCCACTCCTGCAGCCAGGTAGAATGTGGCATATCTGCATACAAAGCACACAATCGGTGATTCACGTGCTCATATTCGCACCCTGCGGCATTTCCATGCTATCCGGATTCACTTGCCAAAGTCCTTCT
>WANG01000137.1 GCA_015521945.1 Candidatus Hydrothermarchaeota archaeon | reverse complement strand
TATGAGCAGCGCCAGCAGCCCCATCACCACCAAGGTTCCAACGGGTTCAAACTCTTCCTGCTCCATGTCAACGCGCCTCCTGAGTGCCTGTAGTTAGACGACTATCTAACGTTAGATGCTCATATATAAACCTTTGGGTGGCGGGGGTGCGTTGCTGGCTACCAGCCGTGGAGATGGAGGGGGATAAAGGCTGCCTGATGGTGGGGTTGGTGAGCACTCTTGTTGTTGATTGTGATGATTCTAACGCATTTTTAATTGAGCAAGGAATGCAGCGGCATGCAGGATATTCAGAAAATATTTTGAGAGTATGTTATAAGTTGCGGGTTTATTTGGATTTACAGGCGGAGAAGCATGGAAATGAGGTATTAGAGAGCCTGAGTGATGTCTGTTACAGGGCTGCTAAGGGTGATTACGGATACGTGGGGGCTACAATCTCCCGCTAAGCTTTTTAAAACACCGAGTGCTCGTGGTATCAGCTCCCACAACACACCTTCACCACCATCTGATGGGTACCGCACACTTTGTTCATACACTCATTGCACAAATGTATTACTTTGTTATTACAATATCTGGGGGTATGAATGGCGAGCTGCTGCCCCTCGTGGCTCTCTCCGCGGGTCTGAGGCACGGCATAGACTGGGACCACATAGCTGCAATCATGGACATAACCGCCGTTCAGAGGAGCAGGCTTCGCGGGGTTATGCTCACCCTCATGTACGCCCTGGGGCATGCCAGCGTGGTTGCGGCGCTCGCCATAGCGGGTGTAACCCTCGGGCTTGCGCTTCCCGATGGCATTGACGCCATCATGGAGAAGCTGGTCGGTCTCACCCTTCTGGTGCTCGGTCTCTACGTCCTCTACGCCCTGAGCACCCAGGGCAGGAACTTCAGGCTCATACCCCGGTGGGTTCTCCTCTACAGCGCCCTCGTGAAGCTCACCAGGTGGGCGCTCGGGCGTCCAGCAGGGGAGCGCAGTCCAGCCGTGAGGAGCTACGGGGGCACCTCCGCCTACACCATCGGCATGATTCACGGCATCGGTGCAGAGACCCCGAGCCAGGTGATGCTCTTCAGCATAGCCCTGAGCGCCGGCGCTGCTGGCGGCAGAGAGGCGGCAATTCCCCTGATTCTCTTCTTCATAGCGGGTATGGTGATGATGAACACCCTCATGGGCGTTCTGGGCTCCCTCATCTCCTCCACCCGGCGGGAGATGCTCTACAGAGCTGTTGCCCTGCTCACCGGCATTCTCAGCATAGCCCTCGGGGCTGTATTTATAGCCGGCAGCTCCGGGGTACTGCCCGACCTGCAGGCGCTCCTCGGCACCTGAGGGCGTCATTACCTGCCGAACAGCCGCTGGTACTCCCGCATTATGCAGCGGTTGCTCACCACCTTCATCCCCGCCCTTCTCGCCCGCTCCTCAGCCTCGGGGTGGGTGATGCCCAGCTGCAGCCATATCGCCTTTGCGCCTATTTTTATCGCCTGCTCCACTATCTCTGGAACCTCATGGGAGGGTCTGAAGACGTTGACGATGTCCACCTGCTCGGGCACATCTAACAGCGACGGGTAGCACCTCTGTCCCAGTATCTCCTCCGCCCCGGGGTTAACCGGAATTATGCGGTACCCCGCCTCAAGCATGGTCTTCGGCACACGGTGGGCGTCCTTAACAGGGTTGGTGGAGCACCCGACCACCGCTATGGTGCGTGAGTTCTCCAGTATCTGGCGTATCTCGTCCTCGCTCATATTCTCACATCCCCCAGGGGGTGCAAACCTTCACCTCGTAAATCCCTGCCAGCCTCACACCCCTTATCATAACTTAAGAGCTGCGGGGGATGAGGTTTACACATAGCAAGCAAAACCCTTATATCCCCTTACCTCAATAGCATGGGGTATGGAAAAGAGCATTAAGCTTAGAATCTCCGGCATGACCTGCGCCATGTGCGTTGCCACGATAGAGAAGGCGCTGAAGAGCCTTGAGGGGGTGAAGGAGGCGAGCGTCAACCTGGGTGCAGAGAGCGCCACCGTGGTTTACGACCCTGGTGTGGTGAGCCCTGAGGACATAATCAGAGCCGTAGAGGAGACGGGGTACAGCGTTGTCAGGGAAACCAGGGAGGTGGTGGTCAAGATTGGGGGGATGACCTGTGCCATGTGCGTGGCTACAATAGAGAAGGCGCTTAAGAGCCTTGAGGGCGTGCAGGAGGTCAGCGTCAACCTGGGCACCGAGAGCGCACGAGTGGTGTACGACCCGGGCGTGGTTAGCCTTGAGGACATAAGGAAGGCGATAGAGGGGACGGGGTACACCTACATCGGCATAGCCGAGGAGGAGGTGCGCGACACCGAGAGAGAGGCGAGGGAGAGGTACATCACCGAGCTAAAGCGCAGGGTGGCAGTGGGCTTCAGCTCCGGCTTCCTTCTCCTGCTGCTGCTCTACGGCGACCTGGCGGGAATACCCGTTGACAGGATACCCTACTCCCTCTGGGTTCAGTTCGCCATAGCAACGCCCGTGATGTACTACGTGGCAAAGCCCATCTTCATCGCCGCCTACCGTGCGCTGACTCACGGCACGCTGAGCATGGACGTCATGTATGCGATGGGCACGGGCGCCGCCTACACGGCAAGCGTGCTGGCGACCTTTGGGGTGCTTCCCTCCGGCTACGTGTTCTACGAGGCTGCCGTGCTCCTGGCGAGCTTCCTGATGCTGGGCAGGCTGCTTGAGACCATCGCCAAGGGCAGGACCAGCGAGGCTATAAAGAAGCTCGTAGGCTTGCAGGCGAAGACCGCCCGCGTGGTGCGCAACGGCGAGGAGAAGGAGGTGCCCGTTGAGGAGGTTCAGGTGGGCGACCTGGTGATTGTAAAGCCGGGAGAGAAGATTCCCGTGGACGGCGTGGTGGTTGAGGGCGAGAGCTACGTGGATGAGAGCATGATAACCGGCGAGCCCATCCCGAGCCTCAAGAAGGCCGGAGATGAGGTGGTGGGCGCCACCATAAACCAGAACGGCGTGCTTAAGGTCAGAGCCACCAAGGTGGGGAAGGACACGCTTTTAGCGCAGATTATAAGGATGGTGGAGGAGGCGCAGGCGAGCAAGCCGCCGATACAGCACCTGGCTGATAAGATAGTTGCCTACTTCATACCCGTGGTGTTCACCATAGCCATAGCCTCCTACATCTACTGGCGCTTCTTCGGCAGCGTCACCATCATGCCCCCCGAGCTCTTCGCCTTCATCTCCCTCATCTCCGTGCTTGTGATCGCCTGCCCCTGCGCCTTCGGCTTGGCTACGCCCACCGCCTTAACGGTGGGCATGGGAAGGGGAGCGGAGCAGGGGATACTCATACGCAACGGCGAAGCCCTGGAGCTGGCGAGGAAGGTTACGACGGTCATATTTGACAAGACGGGCACGCTTACCAGGGGCAAGCCGGAGGTAACCGACCTGGTACCCCTGGGCATGGAGGAGGGGGAGCTTCTCAGGCTTGTTGCAGGCGCAGAGCTCAGGAGCGAGCATCCCTTAGCGAGGGCGATAGTGGAGCACGCCAGAAAGGCTGGCGCTGCGATTCCCGAGCCCGAGAAGTTTGAGGTGCTCACCGGTAAGGGCGTGCTCGCCACGGTGGAGGGCAAGCAGGTTGCGGTGGGCAACCGCCTGCTCATGCACGAGCTGGGCGTGGAGCTCCCGAGGGAGATAGAGGGGAAGCTTCAGGAGCTTGAGGAGGAGGCGAAGACGGCGATGCTGGCGAGTGTTGACGGCAGGCTGGCCGGGATTATCGCGGTGGCTGACAGCATAAAGGAGCACGCCAAGGAGGCTGTGGAGGCGCTGCACCGCATGGGCAGGAAGGTGGCGATGATAACGGGCGACAACCGCAGAACCGCCGAGGCAATAGCGAGGAAGCTGGGCATTGACGTTGTCCTTGCCGAGGTTCTGCCCCAGGAGAAGGCAGAGGAGGTTCGCAGGCTGCAGGAGGAGGGCGAAGTTGTCGCCTTCGTGGGCGACGGGATAAACGACGCCCCCGCTCTTGCGCAGGCGGACGTGGGCATAGCCATAGGCTCCGGCACCGACATCGCCATAGAGAGCGGCGAGATAGTGCTGATAAAGGACGACCTGCGCGACGTGGTGGCTGCGATTCAGCTGAGCGAGAAGACCCTGAGCAAGATAAAGCAGAACCTGTTCTGGGCGATGTTCTACAACACCATCCTCATACCCATAGCCGCCGGCGCGGGCTACGTTGCCTTCGGCATAGTCTTCCGTCCCGAGTGGGCGGCTGCGGCGATGGCGCTGAGCTCAGTCTCCGTGGTGACCAACTCCCTGCTGATGAAGAACTACGTGCCTGAGATAAAGAGGGCTGCGCAGTGAGCTTCACCATGGTGAGCGACGAGGAAGCTGAGGCGAGAATGCGCTCGGGCAGGGTGGTGGTGTGGTTCTCCTCCCCAGGGTGCCCGCCCTGCAGGAAGGCTGAGCCGGCGGCGGAGAGGGTTGCGCAGAGGCATGCGCAAGACGTCACCTTCCTGCGCGTGAGCGTTGACAGGAGCACTGCCCTTGCGAGCAGGATGGGGGTTACCAG
>WANG01000136.1 GCA_015521945.1 Candidatus Hydrothermarchaeota archaeon | reverse complement strand
TCAAGCATCCTGCTCATCACGTCAGCCACCCGCATCTCCGGCTCAACCATGAGCACGTACTTCGTCATCAGCTTCTCCACCCGCATGCTGTGCACATCTTCAGCCTGCATCCCTAAAACCTTGCACTCCCATCCACTTAAAACTTGCTGCTCCCGGCGGTGCTACCTGATTCGGAACCTGGGGGGCTCCACGTGGGTTGACCTGCACTTCGGGCACTTCCTCACGTTCCTTATCCTGCTGACCCTTATCTCGGCGCCGCACTTCATGCACACCGCGGGCAGCACGTACATCCTCATCCCCTTGGCCCTGACGCTCCTGCTCACATGCTCCAGGTGCTGCACCACCTCCCTCTCCGAGCACTCAAAAATCACCGCAAGCTCCCTTATGCTCCTGTCCCCCGACGCCAGCACCCTCGCAATTTCATCCCTCACCGTCACCGCAGCTCCCCCTTATCTCCCTGTACATCCCCTCCATCACCTCCCCGTACACGGCTTCACCCCTCTCCACCCTGTCCATCACCTCCATCAGCACCCTGGTTCTATCCTCCGAAATCAGCTCCCCGTAGTTGGCGGCGAGGTACTCAAAAACCCGCCTCCCCAGCCTCGTCGGCACCAGCCTGCCCCCCTTCTCAACCACGTACCCCCTCATGAAAAGCCTCTCCAGCAGCACCGCATAGGTTGAAGGCCTGCCTATGCCCCGCTCCTTCATCATCTGCACCACCTCCGCCTGGGTGAAGGGCATAACCCTGGGCACCCTCCTCACCTCCACCCTGACCCTCACCCTGCCCGTTGGGAGGGGCTGCCTCACCGGAGCCGCCCAGGGGTACAGCTCGTGAGCCCTGCCAGCAGCCTCAAGCACCCGCACCTCCTCCACAGCCTCGCCATCCCACCCGACCCTGTACCTGGCAACCCTCACCCTGTACGGCCTCGCCATGCTCGCCATGAACCTCCTGAAAATCAGCTCGTACAGCCTCATGTGAGCCTCCGAAGAAGCCTCGGCATACACCACCCCCTCCTCAATAAGCCGCTGCAGGGTCTCGGCGGGCACCGCCCGTGTTGGCCGGATGCACTCGTGGGCACCCTCGGCGTGCCACCTCCTGTCCTGAAACTCCTCCCCAAGGAACTCCTTAGCGACGGCGGCGCCGGCCTCGCTGACCCTGGTGGAGTCGGTTCTGTGGTAGGTTATCAGCCCGCTCTCAAAAAGCTCCTGGGCAAGCCTCATGGCTCTGCCCGCGGGCATCCTCAGGAGGGCATTCGCATCCCTCAGCAGGGCATCCGTGGTGTAGGGGGGAAGCGGCGTGCGCTCCTCCCACCCCTCCTGCAGCAGGCGTATATCCAGCTCCACCTCCTCCCGCTCCAGCCCCTCAATTCTCAGCCCCAGCTCCCTCACCACCCCCACCGTAACCCTCTCCCTGCTCTCCTTCGCCCTCTGGATAATCCACCCCAGCACAGGCGTCTGCGCCCTTCCAGCCGAGAGGTTCCGGCTTCCAAAGACCTCCCACAGCCTCTGACTCAGGCAGAAGCCAATCCACCGGTCCTCAATCCTGCGCACCATCTGCGCCTCCACCAGCCTCACATCCACCTCCCTCGGGCTGCGGAGGGCAGCCTCAACCGCCCGCTTGGTAACCTCGTGGAACTCCGCCCTCCTTATGGTGGCGCACCCCGCAAGGAGGTTCACCAGGTCCCAGGCGATCTTCTCCCCCTCAGCATCTGGATCAGTGCCAATCACCACCCTCCCCGCCTCCCTCGCAAGCCTCCGCAGCCCCTCTATCCTCCACGCCGCATCATCCACCTCACTCCCCCCGCACCTCGGACACCCCTGAGACCGCCAGGAGAACTGGTACCCGCAGGCTCTGCACCTCCTTATGCTCCCGTACACCGGCACAAACCCGTCAACCAGCACCCCGTGGAACCCCCTCCCCGTCACCAAGTCAGTAAGGTGCCCCATGCATGAGGTAACCACCATCACCCCCCGCGGTGTGAGCACCTCGTAGGCTACGAGCACCCCATCTCCTGCCCTTATCACCCTCATGCTGGGCCTGCCGAAGAACCTGGATATAATCCTCGCCTTGGTGGGGCTCTCCACGATGAACACCTCGGGCTCCGCCATTCCCTCGCCCCCTCTCCTGCACCTGCGCCGGCTATCATCAATCTCCCTCCTCAGCCTCTCAAAATCCGCCTCCTCCACCCTCCTGAAGCTTATGTCCTGGTAGCTCGCCCTCCTCACAAAAGCGCGCAGCAGCTCCTCATCCCCCTCAAGCAGGAAAGCCGCCCCCTTGGTCATGCCCCCCGCAAGCACCCTGGAGGCCCTCCCAGAGCCCTGAATGTAGGTTCTCACATCAGGAAACACCACCTCACCCCTCCGCACCACCACATCCTCAGCAGCCCCAGCTCCAGACTCCACCGCCTCCGCGAGCACCTCCCTCAGCCTGCGCTGCACCTCCTCATCTCCCTCAGCCCTGCGTAGCTGCCCCGCAAGCTTTCTCACCTCGGGATGCCCCCTGAACACCATTCCCAGCACCCTCAGCATCCTGGGACTTAGAGCCCGCACATCCTCAACCCTCACCCTCACAGCCGGGGCGCCAGCAAATACCACGTACCTTATCCTCTCCGGCAGGTCCAGCCCCCGCACCAGTGCACCGTAGTAGTGGGAGGTGCCTATCAGGTGCTCCAGCTCCCCCTGCCGGAACCTCTCAAAGTCCCCCTTGCTGGCAGCAGTTACCATGCCCACCCTGAAGCTCTCACTCAGGGCGGCGTGAAGCCTCTCCGCCTCCCCGGCGCTCCTTGCGAACACAAGCCCGCCCTCACCCATGCGGGAGAGTATCTCCCTCACCCTCTCCGGGCTCTCATCCGGGGTGCAGAAGTCCTCAATGTTCCGCAGCACGCTGCTCTGGGCGCCAACATCAAACCCCAGAAGCTCCCGGAAAAGCTTAGTGCTCC
>WANG01000135.1 GCA_015521945.1 Candidatus Hydrothermarchaeota archaeon | reverse complement strand
CACTGGGCGCAGTAGTGCACCCCCCTGCCCCGCAGCCTCTCCTCCCCCGGCACCCCAAGGGGCTTCTCTCCCGTGCCCGTGGCAACTACCACGCACCTCCCCCTGTGGAGGCGGGAGTCGGTGTGCACCAGCAGCTCCTCCCCGCTTCTCACTACGCGCTCCACCTCCTCGTCCTCCTGGATTATCGCACCCCTCTCACGGGCGGCGTCCGCAAGCCTCCTGGCAAAGCTCCACCCGTCTCCCGTGTAAACCAAGCTATCCAAGCGCTTCGCTAAGCACGCTCCACCCCCTGCGGCAAGCCTCTCAACCACCAAGCACCTCATGCCGAAGCCTGCTGCGTGAAAGGCGGCGCTCAGCCCTGCCACGCCGCCTCCAGCCACCACCACATCCCACAGCATCACGGGTTTCTCACGCCGCAAAAATATAAATATGCCGCATCCTGCTAAGGGAAAAGAGGAGGTAGGTACGGTGATAGTTGTCCCCGGCACAGCCTCGCAGGTTCTCGCCCACGGGGTTGCCGAGCACCTGGGCGCCGAGCTTGCCAGCGTCACCTGCAGGCGTTTTCCTGACGGCGAGCTGTACCTGAGGATAGAGACGGACTTCAGTGGGGAGGAGTGCGTGGTGGTTCAGTCAACCCCGCCCCCCCAGGACAGGAACATCTTTGAGCTCCTCTCCCTGCTGGAGACCCTGAAGGAGGGGGGTGCAGCCGAGGTTACGGCGGTGGTGCCCTACTTCGCCTACGGCAGGCAGGACAGGAGGTTCATGGAGGGGGAGGCGGTAACCTCAAGGGTTCTCGCCAGGCATGTGTCGGTGCACGCCGACAGGTGCGTTACGGTTAACCTGCACAAGTCCAGCATCCTTGATTACTTTGAGGTTGATGCCACCGAGCTTGACGCCTCACCCCTGCTGGGAGAGCACCTGCGCCCGGGAGTGTCCCGCAGGAGCGTGGTTATTGCTCCGGATGCGGGAGCTGCGTGGATGGCGCAGAGGGTTGCGGAGGTGCTGGGGTGCAGGCATGATTACCTGGAGAAGAAGCGCCTCGGTCCGGGGGAGGTGGTGCTGAAGCAGAAGGAGCTTGAGGTTGAGGAGGAGGTGGTGCTGGTGGATGACATCATAGACTCGGGTGGCTCAATGGTTGAGGCGCTGAGGGCGCTGCGCTCCCAGGGTGCGGAGAGGGTGCACATCGCCTGCGTTCACGCCCTCGCCACTGGCAGCGCCATCGCCAGGCTGCTCGCCTCGGGGGCTGAGCGGGTCGCCGGGACGGACACGGTTCCCTCCCAGGTGAGCGTGGTCTCGGTGGCAGGGCTCGTGGCAAAGGCTCTGAAATGAGGCTGCTGTTCCTCCTCTCGGGAGAGCACCCCACCCTGCCCGCCTCAGAAGCCATGGCGGTGCTTGAGGCGCTGGGGGGCGGAAGGGAGGTGCTGCGGGATGAGCAGGTGCTGGTGGCGGAGAGCGGGGCTCCGCCAGACAGGGTGGCTGAGAGGCTGGGGATGTGCCACCTGGTGGGGGAGCACCTCTTCACCTGCAGGTGCGCTCCTGAGGAGATACTGGAGCGGGTTGAGGGGCTTGACTTGGAGTTTGAGGGGAGCTTCGCCGTGAGGGTGCGCAGAATCAGCCACCACTGCAGGGAGGTCTCAACCACGGGGCTTGCGGCGGCGATAGGCAGGCGCCTCCTCGCTCCACGCAGGAGGGTGGAGCTTGAGGCTCCGGAGCGGGTGTTCATCGGCATCGCCTCCCGCAGCTTCCACTTCGGGGTGCTCAGGGCGAGGGTGGACAGGAGGGGCTACAGGGACAGGAGCCCCCACCTGCGCCCCTACTTCCGCCCAGGGAGCCTGAAGCCGGCTCTCGCACGGGCGGTGGTGAACCTCACCAGGGTCAGGGCGGGGGAGAGGTTCGCGGACCCCTTCTGCGGCTCCGGGGGCATACTGATTGAGGCAGGGCTGGTGGGTGCCGAGGTGTACGGGTTTGACATAGATGCGGGAGCGGTGAGGGGGGCTGAGCTCAACCTCGGGTTCTACGGCCTCAGGGGAAGGCTGGAGGTGGCGGATGCGAGGGAGGTGGGGAGCAGGTATCCGGAGCACTTCCACGCTGTTGCCTGCGACCCCCCCTACGGGATAAGCGCGAGCAGGAGGGGCGTTGCCCTGCAGAAGCTATATCAGGAGGCTCTGGAATCTATTTACTCCATGCTGCGCTCCGGTGCACGTGCGTGCGTGCTCTCCCCCGAGGCTCTGCCCCTTGAGACACTGGCAGGGGATGCTGGCTTCAGGGTGGAGGAGGTGCACCTGGAGAGGGTGCACAGCAGCTTGGTGAGGAAGATTGCGGTAATGAGGAAGTGATGCAATGGAGCTGGTGTTCCTGGGCACAACCGCGGCGGTGCCGACGGCTCAGAGGGCGCACCCGGGCATAGCCCTGTGCTACAGGGATGAGGTGCTCCTCTGGGACTGCGGAGAGGGCACGCAGAGGCAGCTCATACTGGCGAAGGTGAATTTCATGCGCATAACCAGGGTGTTCATAACCCACCTTCACGGGGACCACTTCCTGGGGCTGCCGGGGCTGCTCCAGACCCTGGGGTTCCAGGGAAGGGAGCGGAGGCTGCACATCTACGGTCCTCCAGGCATAGAGGAGCTGGTGGAGAGGGTGCTCTCCTTGGGTGAGTTTGAGCTGGAGTACGAGATTGAGGTGGAGAGGCTCGCCCCGGGGATGAGGGTTAGGGGAAGCGGGTACGAGGTTGAGGCGTTTGAGGTGGAGCACGGCACCCCTGCCTTCGGGCTCGCCTTCAGGGAGCTCAAGGGGAGGCGCTTCCTCAGGGAGAAGGCGGAGGCGCTGGGGATACCTCCAGGGCCCCTGTACAAGAGGCTGCAGCGGGGGGAGAGGGTGGTGTTCCAGGGGCGGGTGGTTGAGCCCGAGGAGGTGCTGGGGGAGGAGAAGAGGGGCTTCAGGGTGACATACTCTGGAGACACCCGCCCGGTGGATGCGACCGCCGAGAGGGCTGGGGATGCGGTGCTGATACACGACAGCACCTTTGATGCGGGGGAGGCTGAGAAGGCCAGGAGCAGGATGCACTCCACCTGCACCGAGGCAGCGAGGGTGGCGAGGGAGGGTGGAGCTAAGATGCTGTTCCTCACCCACATCAGCCCCAGGTACAGGGATGCGGGGGTGCTGGAGGCGCAGGCGAGGGAGGTTTTCCCGGAGAGCCACGTGGCGAGGGACCTGCTCAGGGTGGACCTGCTCGCCCTGAGGAAGGAGAGGGGCTGGTGGAAGTGAGCCTGCTGCTGGCGCTGAGCGTCGCCGCCCTGGTGCTGCTGCCCCTGGCGGGGGCGGGGCTGCTGTGCCTCCGGCGCGGGGTGCTGGAGAGGATGATGAAGGCTCTGGTGGCCTTCGCCTCCGGCACCATGCTCGCCACCGCCCTGCTTGAGCTGCTGCCCGAGAGCCAGGGGTATGCCTACGCCCTGGCGGGGGTAATGGGGCTGTTCCTGCTGGAGGGGCTGGTGAACTGGCACCACTGCCATGATGAGAGGTGCGAGGTGCACCCCTTCTCCTACACCATACTGGTGGCGCAGGGGGTGCACAGCTTCATCCACGGTGCCCTTGTGGGCGCATCCTACTCGGTGAGCGCCGAGCTCGGGGTGGCAGCCACCATTGCTATACTGCTGCACCAGGTGAGCCAGGAGATGAGCACCATGGGGGTGCTGGTGTACGGTGGCTTCTCCAGGGAGAGGGCGCTGGTGTGCCTGCTCCTGGCGGCTCTTCCGGCGCTTCCGGGGGTTGTTGCGGTGCTCCTGCTCGGCGGGGCGCTCCTCAAGCCCGTGCTCGGGTTCGCCGCGGGTGCGCTGGTGTACATAGCGGTCTCTGACCTGATGCCAGAGCTCAGGGGGGAGAGGAGCCCCCAGGGCGTCCTGCAGGTGGCGGGGCTGATGCTGCTCGGGATAGCTCTGGTGGGGCTGCTGGGCATGATTTTTAAGCACGCCCACCCATGAATATGCATGCACCTCCCAGAGGACTGGGCAGGGGCGATTGATGAGGTTGCGGAGACGCTGCCCCGCAGGGTGCTGGTGCTGGGCGCCACGGACACGGGCAAGAGCACCTTCATAGGCATGATGCTGCGCAGGCTGCTTAAGGAGGGGGTTGCCTGCTCCCTGGTGGACTCCGACCCCGGGCAGAAGCACGTGGGTCCGCCGGCGAGCGTTACCTCCGCGGAGTACCGCTACCTGTACGAGCTGAGGCTGGAGAGGATGGCTAACATGTACTTCGTGGGCTCAACCTCCCCCAGGGGGCACATGCTCCACCTCGCCGTTGGTACCATGAAGCTGGCGTCGCAGGCAGGTGGCAGAGTTACGGCGGTGAACACCTCGGGGTACGTGAGGGACGCCGGGCTCTACCTGAAGGGGGCGAAGATTGAGCTGCTTGAGCCGGAGATGATAGTGGGGATTGAGCGCGGCGCCGAGCTTGAGCCCCTGGCTTCGGCGTACTCCCACTTTACCTGGGTGAGGGTGAAGGTGCCTGAGGTGGTGCGGGAGAAAGCGCCCGAGGAGAGGCGGGCGGCGCGGAGGGAGAGGTTCAGGAGGTACTTCGCAAATGCACGGGTGGTGGAGGCGGAGCTCTCGGAGCTCAGGCTGCAGCGGGGCTCCAAGGTGCTGCGGCACATGCTGGTGGGCGTCGCCGACGGGCGGGGCAGAACCCTGGGGCTGGGGATAGTGGAGGACATGCGGGACGGCATGGTGAGGCTTCTAACCCCCGTAAGGGAGGAGGTGCAGGTGCTGCAGCTGGGAAGCCTCCTGGTAAGCAGAAGCGGGGAGGAGCTCGGAAGGGTGCCGAGGGGGAGAGGTGGTGCACGAGGGGAGGAGGGGGCTCAGGAGAGAAGGGTGTAGTGGTTCACCCCCTTTATCTTCACCCTCCTCAGGTGCCTGTGGAGCATGTGGTAGTATATGAACATCTTTATGTTCCCCTCGTTCACCCTGTACCCTCTCTCCTGGAGCCTCCTGGCTATCGTCCTGCCGTCAACGCACTCCCCCGGCTTAATAACCTCAAGTATCGCT
>WANG01000134.1 GCA_015521945.1 Candidatus Hydrothermarchaeota archaeon | reverse complement strand
CCCGTGCGCTCCGCGAGCTCCTGCTGGCGCGCTATCAGCTCCTCAGCTCTGCTCCTGTCAAACTTCAGCCTGCCACCCCTCACCAGCCTCTGCCCCGCATAGAAGATGGTGCCCACGAGCACCGGCTTGCGCAGCCCGAGCATGCACCCCCCTACCTGCACACCCCCGTCTTCTCCAGGCATATCTCAAAGTCCTTCTTGGACGGGTCCTGGTCCTCCAAGATGGTGTACCGCGAGGGGCGTATCCGCTTCGCGTACATCAGCGCCTCAAGCATCTGCCTGCGCGTCAGCCCCAGCTCACGCCCCGTGGTGGGGGCGAGCACCTTCTCAAGGGAGTACTTCAGCAGCTCCCAGTCGCCCTCACCGTAGTAGTGCTGGTGAAGGTACTCCATGATTATGGTGCCCACACCCACCTGCTCCCCGTGGGTGCCCTTGCCGTACCCCAGGTAGTCAAGGGCGTGGCTGAACTTGTGGGCAGAGCCGGAGACGGGGCGGGAGGTGCCGTAGATGCTTATCGCCAGCCCTCCCAGGATGAGCCCCCTGACCAGCAGCCTGAGGTAGTCGGTGTTCCTGAAGTCAAGGTCATCGGCGCTCTTGAGGAGCAGCATCGCAGGCATGGTTGAGATTCCCGCAACTATCTCATCGTAGTCCTCATCCGCCTTCTCCACCCCGAGAAGCCAGTCCTTCACCTCAACCATGTTGGAAATCAGGTCCCCGTAGCCTGAGCGCAGCAGCCTCACGGGGCTCTTGCGGATTATCTCCAGGTCAGCGAGTATTGAGATGGGGGAGGCGGCTTTTATTGAGATGGGCATCCCCTTCTCCTTGAAGCTCGCCAAGGGGGAGGCGATGCCGTCGTGAGCTGCGTTGGTGGGGATGCTTATGAGCAGGGCGTTGGAGTGGTAGGCGACCACCTTGGACACGTCCAGCACCTTGCCTCCGCCCACCCCTATGACAGCATCGTAGTCCCCCAAGTCGCCCCGCATCTCCTGCTCAATCTTCTTGGCGCTTCCCCGTGAGGCGGTTTTGACGATGAACAGGCTGAACCTGCAATCCCCGCACCCGGTGGAGAGAATCTGCTCCACCCTCCTGCCCGCTATCTCGTAGGTTCTTGGCCCGGTGACCACCATGACCTTCCTCAGCCCGTACCTCCTCACCAGCTTTGGAAGGTGAGCTAATGCGTTCCTGTGTATCCTCACATCCACGGGCAGGAGAACCTGCTTGAAGTGCTTGAATATCATGGGCATCACATCTGGCGCAGGGAGTGGAGCATCCTGTGGAAGGCGGTTATGAAGCCCAGAACCGCAAGGAACACCAGAAGCAGGTACACCTCACCCGAGAGCACCCCCAGAACTATGGCGAGGATTCTGAAGTCCCTGGTGGCTATGCCCACCTTGCACTCAGCTCCCACGGCTTCCGCCATTATCCTGCTCACGCTGACCAAGAAGGTTCCGGTTATGGCGAGGGTTCCAGCCAGCCAGTACTCCACGGGATTCAGAGCTATCAGCGCAATTATCAGAGCCGCATCAACGAACCTGTCAAGCACCCTGTCCAGGTACGCACCCGCCCTGGTTACCCTGCCGGATAGCCTGGCGAGGTCACCGTCGGCGCAGTCCAGCACCTGGGAGATGAGGAGCAGGGCAACCCCCGCGTAGGTGCTGCGGGTGGCTATGAGGTATGCGGCGCAGAAGCCGAGAAGGGTGGATACCAAGGTTATGGCGTTGGGGCTGATGGGGGTGTGCATCATCAGCCTCGCAAGGGGCACCGAGAAGCGCCTGTAAACGTAGTGGGTGAGGGGGTACCTGAACTCCATCTCTGCCAGCTCCCGCAGTTAAACCGGCATCTCAAGTAAGCCAGACACTTTACCCAGCTTTTGAAGATTAATCACAAGAAATATTATTGTAGTTCATTGCCGGATTTTAGTCGGTGAAAACCATGAAAGCCGTGATTCTTGCCGCCGGGCTCGGGAGCAGGCTCGGCGAGTTTACCAAGTACCTGCCAAAAACCCTGCTCACCGTTGGCGGGAAGCCCCTGATAGAGCACATCCTCAGGAGCCTATCGGAGGCAGGGATAAGGGAGGCTGTGATTATCACGGGGCACGCCGAGGAGGCGCTGCGCAGCAGCGTCGGTGACGGCTCCGGATTCGGGATGCGGGTCAGGTACGTGAGGAACCCCGTGTACGCCACCACCAACAACATCTACAGCCTCAGCTTGGTGGAGGGGGAGGTGAGCGAGGGGTTCATCATAGTCAACTCCGACGTCTTCTTCCACCCCGGGGTGCTGAAGAGCCTGCTCGGGCTTGAGCGGGAGGGCGTGGTGCTGCTGGTTGACACCCGCAGGGAGCTGGGGGAGGAGGAGATGAAGGTGGTGCTCAGGGACGGGGAGGTGGTGGAGATAAGCAAGGAGGTGCCCCCCGAGGAGGCGCACGGGGAGTACACTGGCATAGCCTTGGTGCCCAAGGGCATGGTGGAGGAGTTCTTCAGCGCCCTGAGGAGCGTCATGGAGGAGCAGGGAAGGGGGGTTTACTACGAGGAGGCTTTCAGGAAGCTCATTGAGCGGGGGGTGAAGGTGGGCATCGCCTCAACAGAGGGTCTGCCCTGGATAGAGATAGACACCCCCGCTGACCTTGAAGCTGCCGAGCACTTCTGGAGGATGTGCTCCCCCGGAGGGTGCACCTGCATGGAGAGCGCAGCCTCGGAGCTTGAGGCGCACAGGTTCAGAAGCTCTCCCCCTTCCTGAAAACGAACATCATGGGCTTCTCCCGCACGGGCTTCCACCCGTAAACGAAGAACTCATAGGATGCAACCCTGGTGCCCTCCCTCAGCTCCCTCTCAAGCAGGGGCTTCAGCTCGCGGTGAGCCTCAAAGTTCAGGTATATGGCAACCACGTCAGCCTGGGATACGGTGAAGCCCTCGCCTCCGAGGTGGCTCCAGAAGCGGGGTGAGAAGATGTCTCCCTGAATCACCTCAACATCCGTAAGCCCCAGCTCCGCAACCCTGCGCCTCGCCACCTCCACCAGCCTCTCATCTATCTCTATGCCCACCGCACGGGCACCGAAGTCGCGGGCTGCAGATACAAGCAGGTTGCCCTCTCCGCACCCTAAGTCAACGAGGAGCTCTCCCCTCTGCAGCCCCGCAAGCTCCAGCAGCTCCCTCGCCTTCTCAGGGGGAGTGGGATGGTACGGTACCCTCTTCATCTCACCCACCCTCTATGAACTCCCTGTGCAGCGCACCCGCAGCCTTCTCGGCGTCTCCAGAGCTGACCACAAAGGAGATGTTCACCTCGCTGGAGCCCTGGGCTATCATCAGCACGTTGACCCCAGCATTGGCAACCGCCGTGAACACCCTCGCCGCCACCCCCTTGGTTCCCCTCATCCCGGCTCCCACCACGGCGATTATAGCCACGTCCTCCTCGTACTCAACCTTCCGCACCACGTTTGCACCCAGAAACTCCTCCCTGAGAGCCTCCACAGCCCTTTCCGCATCTCCCCTCTCAACCACTATGGATATGTTCGCCTCGCTGGAGCCCTGGGATATCATGAGTATGTTTATGTTCTGCTGCGCAAGGGCGGTGAATACACGGCTCGCCACCCCGGGGACGCCTATCATGCCCACGCCCGAGATGTTCAGCAGGGCTACGTCCCGCATGACGCTTATAGCCTTGACTATGCTGTCGCTCTTCTCCTGCTCGCTGACTATCAGGGTGCCCTCACACTCGGGGTTGAAGGTGTTGCGCACCCTCACGGGTATCCCCTTCTCCATCGCGGGCTCAATGGTCTTGGGGTGGAGCACCTTCGCCCCGAAGTACGCAAGCTCCATGGCCTCGGTGTAGGAGAGCACCTCTATTACCTTGGCGTTCTCCACCAGGGATGGGTCGGTGGTGAGTATCCCGTCAACGTCGCTCCATATCCATATCTCATCCGCATCCAGCACCGCGCCCAGAATCGCCGCCGAGTAGTCGGAGCCCCCCCTGCCCAGGGTGGTGGTTCTCCCCCTCTCGTCCCCGGCTATGAAGCCCGTGACCACGGGGATGCTCCTCCCCAGTCTGGGCATGAGCACCTCTCTGACCCTCTCCCGGGTGAGCTCCATCAGCGGCCTTGCCCTGCCGAAGGAGGAGTCGGTAACTATCCCTGCCTCGTACCCCGTGAACCACTCCGAGGGCATGCCCCTGGCGTTCAGTGCGGCGCTCACCAGGGGGGCGCACAGCCTCTCCCCGAAGGACATCACGTAGTCAAGGGAGCGCGGGGTCAGCTCACCCACGTAGGAGATGCCTATCAGAATCTTCTCAAGCTCTCCCAGGAGGCGCTCAATCTCCTGCCTCACATCAACCCCGCCCACCTCCGCTATCCTGGCTGCCACTCCAGCATGCCTCCTGCGCAGGTGCTCAACGAAGCTCCTGATGGTGCCCTCGTCAGCCCCATCGGAGGTGCGGTGCGCCATCTCCTCAAGCCTGTCCGTAACCCCGCTCATGGCGCTGACCACCACCACCGTCTCGGGGGCTCTGTACCTCTCCACCAGCTCCGCCACCCTGAGTATCCTGTCGGCGCTGCCCACGCTGGTTCCACCGAACTTCATCACGAGGCGCTTCATCATGGGTTACGGATATGGCGGTGCGATATTTAAGCTTTCTGTGCTTCCGAGCCGGAGCGCTCAAGCTGCGGGATTCTCTCAGAGGAGACAACCCTGTCAGCGAACCTGCGCTCCGCGCGCCTCTGCAGGAAGGAGCAGAAGGTCGCGGTGCAGTCGGAGACTAAGAAACCCCTGTACCCCCTCTCCTCCAGCCCCTCAAGAGCCCTGGAAACGCACAGGTCGGTGGTGAAGCCGCACACGTAAATCTTCTCAACACCGCCCCTCCTGAGAACCTCATTCAGGTCGCTGCCCCTGAAGGCGTCAAACCCGTACCTCCCGGTTACCACAACGTCTCCCTCCCTGAGAAACTCCTCTGGAATCTCGCTGCACCACCTGCCGGAGGTGAACACCCTGCCGAAGGTGATGCGGGCGAGGAGGGTTCTCCTGTCTTTGGGGTCTATCACCAGGGGAGCGTGCACCACCATGAGCCCCTCATCCCTGGCGTACTCCAGCAGCCTCAGGGTGTTCTCAACCACGCCCCT
>WANG01000133.1 GCA_015521945.1 Candidatus Hydrothermarchaeota archaeon | reverse complement strand
CGGGGTGGAGGAGAGCCAAGGGTGAGTTTGTGGCGTTCACCGATGCGGACACCGTTGTGCCTAAGAGCTGGGCGAGCACCATGCACTCGGCGCTCTGCGACGCCGATGCCGCCTACGGGCCCGTTTACCTTGCGGATGGGAGCAGGGTGGAAAGGGTGCTCGCGAGGTACGCCTTCACCGCCTTCCTGCACCTCCACAGCCTTGCGGGGCTCCCCCACTTCTCGGGTCAGAACTTCGGGGTGAGGCGCCGGCTTCTTGAGCTCGCGGGGGGATTCAACCTGAAGCTTGAGGTCGGGGAGGACTTTGAGCTTTCCAGAAGGCTGAGAAAGCTCGGGAGGGTGGTCTTCGTGCCCCACATGCACGTTTACACCTCATCACGACGCCTGAGAGCAGGCAGAGTGAGGTTCTTCCTGCACAACACCGCAAACTACCTCTCAATCCTGCTCACGGGGCAGAGCAGGCTGAGGATGGAGGCTGTGAGGTGATGAAGCGCCTCTGCGTGGTTGCCGACACCTACCCGCCAAAGAAGGATGGGGTGGTGACCTTCCTCAGGCACGTGCTCCCGGAGCTGAGCAGGCACTACCGCATAACCCTGGTGGCGCCCCGCTTTTCCCGCAGCAGGAGCTTCGGGGGTGCGGAGGTTGTGCTGAGCTCCTGCATACCCCTGGAGCTGGCGAGCTACGCCCCCGCGATACCCAGCGCCAGGCTTGCCAGAGCCATACGCAGGTGCGACATGGTGCTGGTGAACGACCTCGCCCCCCTGGGCTCGGCTGCCATAACCCTCGCCAAGGCGATGCACAAGCCCGTGGCTGTCTTCTGCCACCACGATGAGGCGACCATGCTTGAGAAGGCCTTCCGCCTGGACCAGCGCAGGCTGGTGCCCGAGAAGCGCATCAGGAGGGTTGTGAACTCGGTGGTGAGGAGCCACTACCGCAGAGCCGACCTCTTCTTCGTTGCCACCTCCCGCTTCAGGGATAAGCTTCTCAGCCTGGGGGTGCCGGAGTCAAAGGTGGTGTTTGCACCCTTCGGGGTTGACACAGCGATGTTCAGGCGGGTGAGGAGCACCCTGAGGCGGAGGCTGGGGATACCCGAGGACGCCAAGGTGGTGCTCTACCTTGGCAGGATGTCCCACGAGAAGAACGTGGAGACGCTGATAAGGGCGATACCCCTGATTTCCAGCAGGGCTGAGGACGTGCACTTCATCTTCGCAGGGGGTGGCGCAGCCCTTGAGGAGTACAGGAGGCTTGCACAAAAGCTGTGCGGAGGCGCAAGGGTGCACTTCACCGGCTGGGTGGAGTGGGAGCAGACCCCCGAGTACTACTCCGCAGCGGACGTGTTCGTTCACCCGTCCCTGCACGAGTCCCAGAGCATGTCCGTCATGGAGGCGATGGCGTGCGAGTGCGCCGTGGTGGTGAGCAGGGACTCGGAGGCGGGGAGCTACCTGAGGGACGGGTACAACTGCCTCTTCCTGAGCAACCCCTCCAGCCCGGAGGAGCTGGGGGAGAAGGTGGCTGAGCTGCTGGAGAACCACGCTCTGAGGCGCACCCTAAGCAGGAGGGCGAGGGAGACCATGCTGCGCTACTCCTGGGAGGCTCACGTCTCGGCGCTGCTTGAGGGGCTCGGGAGGATTGAGAGCCCGCACCAAAGCGGGCGCAGGGCGAGGAGCAGGGTGAGGCAGCTCCTGCTCAACCGTTACATCACCATAACCCTGCTGCTTCTGCTCATAGCAGGCAAGGGTAAGATGGGCCTATGATAATCACCCTGACCACCGACTTCGGATGGAGCGAGTACGTGGGTGCCATGAAGGGGGTGATACTCTCAGCCGCCCCCGGGGTTAGGGTGGTTGACATAACCCACAGCATCAGGAGCTATGACATAAGGCACGGTGCCTACGTTGTTGGAAGCGTGTGCAGGAGGTTTCCCGAGGGCACGATACACGTGGTGGTGGTTGACCCTGGGGTCGGCACCAAGCGCAGGGGGGTGGTGGTTGAGGCAGGGGGGCACACCTACGTGGGACCCGACAACGGGGTGTTCACCTTCCTGAAGCCCGAGAGGGTGGTGGAGCTGCAGGTTGAGGCAGCCTCCAGAACCTTCCACGGCAGGGACGTCTTCGCCCCCGTAGCCGCTGCCATAGCCACGGGCAGGAAGCCGGAGGAGTTCGGCAGGGTGGTGGAGCCTGTGGTTGCGAGGCTTGACATCAGGGCACCCGAGAGGAGGGGCAGGTGCATAGAGGGGGAGGTGCTGTGTGTTGATACCTTTGGCAATGTTATAACCAACATACAGGAGGAGATGCTCAGCGTGAGCTTTGGAGACGAGCTGGAGGTGCACGTGGGTCTGCGCAGGGTGAGGGTGCCCTTCTTGGAGAGCTACGGGTACGCTGAGGCTGGACGCCTTCTGGCTCTCATAGGCAGCGAGGGCTACCTTGAGCTGGCGGTCAACCAGGGCAACGCCGGAAGCATGCTGGGCGTAAGGGGCGGTGAGAGGCTCAGGGTATGCGAGGTCTTCTGATAGGCAGGTTCCAGCCCTTCCACCTGGGGCACATGTACGTCATAGAGAGGATAGCCGAGGAGGTGGACGAGATAGTCATAGCCATCGGCAGCGCCCAGAAGAGCCACACCTTGGAGAACCCCTTCACCGCCGGGGAGAGGCTGATGATGATATTCAAGAGCCTCCAGCAGAACAACGTGCGCAGGACCTGGTATGTTATTCCCGTCAACGACATAGACAACAACTCCCTCTGGGTGAGCCACATCCGGAGCCTGACGCCCCCCTTCCACAGGGTTTACTCGGGCAACCCCCTGGTGAAGAGGCTATTCAGGGAGGCTGGAAAGGACGTTGCAACCCCTCCCCTCTACAACCGCAAAGAATACTCGGGCAGCGAGATAAGGCGCAGGATGCTGGCAGGCGAGCCCTGGGAGGAGCTCGTGCCCGAGGCTGTGGTGGAGGTGGTGAGGGAGGTGGACGGGGTGAGGCGCCTCAGGGAGCTGGCTGAGAGCGACAGGGCTTAGGCTCACCCCCCTGCCACGGGGGGGAAGATGGCAACCTCCGAGTCCTCATCAACCTCCGCATCACCGCCCGCTATCCTGTGGTTGACAGCCACTATGTACCTCCCGCTCCTCAGCTCCTCAGCAAGCTGGGGCACCTCCTGCGCAAGCCTCTCCACCAGCTCCCTCACCTTCATCCTGCCCCCCTCAATCTCCACCTCCTCCCTGCCCGTCTTCTCCCTGAACCAGGCGAAGAGCCTGACCTTCACCAGCTCACCTCCTCCTCAACCTCAAGCATCTCGTCCCCCCTCAGCACCCGCTCCGGCTCGGGGTACCTGAAGCGCCCCTCCAGAGCCACCCTGCACACCCTCACCCCGAGCTCTGAGAGCTTCCTACCCCTGTGCTCGCCCGCGTGGATGAGCCGCCTCTGACGGGTGCGTATTACCTTTGAGGGGGGCTCTATCCTGAGCTTACCCCGCTCGCCCAGCTCCAAGAGTATCTTGGCTATCCTCTCACCGCTTCTGCCGTCTCCGAAGGGGTTCTTGGCCTGCTTCATGCGCAGGTAAAGCTCCTCATCGGTGAGCACCCTGCGGACCACCCTGAGGATGCTCTCTCTGTCCACCCCTGCCAGGATGTTGCCCCCCGCCTCAACCGTCTCGGGGCGCTCCGTGGAGGTGCGCAGGGTTATGCAGGGCGTGCCCAGCACGATTGCCTCCTCCTGCACCCCTCCCGAGTCGGTGAGCACCGCCTTTGCTCCCTCAAGCATCAGCAGGAACTCCAAGTACCCTGCGGGGGGGAGCAGGGTGAGGGAGGACTCCGCGAGCTCCATTAAGCCGAACTCCCTCAGCCGCTGCATGGTGCGGGGGTGCACCGGGAAGAGTATCTCCTGCTCAACCTCCGCGAGGGCTCTCAGGATGCCCTCAAACCTCTCCCTGCTGTCCACGTTCTCGGCGCGGTGCAGGGTGAGGAGCAGGTACTCCCCGCCCTTGGGCTTGAGCCTCCTCCTGGCTATCTCAATGTGGTGGAGGGTGGCGTCAACTATGGTGTTGCCAACCACGAAGATGCTCTCCGGCAGTATCCCCTCGTTCACTAAGTTATCCGCAGCCCTCAGGGTGGGGGCGAACAGAACGGTGCTCACGTGGTCCGCCAGAACCCTGTTCACCTCCTCCGGCATGGTGCGGTCAAAGCTCCTGAGCCCCGCCTCAACGTGGGCAAAGGCTACCAGCAGCTTCGCGCACGCCAGCGCCGTGCTTAGAACCGAGTTGGTGTCTCCTTCTGCTATCACCACCTCCGGGGCATCCCTCTGAATAAGCCTCTCCAGCTCCTCAAGGGCTCTTGCCGTCTGGTAGGCGTGCGTACCGGAGCGCACGTCTATGTTGTACTCGGGCTCCTTAAGCTCCAGCTCCCTGATGAACCTCCAGAAGAGCTCGTCGTCGTAGTGCTGCCCCGTGGTAACGAAGGTGTGCTCAACCCCGAGGCGCTCAAAGGCTCGCAGCACAGGGGCGAGCTTTATTACCTCCGGCCTGGTGCTCGCCACCAGCATCGCGAAGCTCAGAGGAACTCCCTCCTGAGCTCCACCACCCTGCCTATCACCGTCACCGCCGGCGGGCTCAGGTTTGCCCTCTCCGCCTTCTCTGCTATGTCCGCGAGGGTACCTGTAACAACCCGCTGGCTCTGCATGCTCCCCTTCTCTATAACCGCCACCGGTGTCTCGGGCGGCCTGGTCTTCATCATCTCCCTCGCTATCCTCCTCAGGCTCCTGACACCCATGAGCACCACCACCGTGTCTCCTGTCAGGGAGGCGTAGTCTATCTCCCGCTCCGCGGTGTACCCCGTTACCAGGGTAACGCTTGAGGCTACACCGCGATGGGTCACGGGTATGCCCGCAAGCGCAGGAACGGCGATTGCCGAGCTCACCCCGGGCACGACCTCCACCTCTATGCCGTGCCTTTTCAGGGCGAGGACCTCCTCACCCCCCCTGCCGAAGACGAAGGGGTCGCCTCCCTTCAGGCGCACCACAACCCCGCTTCCAGCCTTCTCCACCAGCAGCCTGTTTATCTCCTCCTGGGTGTACCTGTGCCTTCCCGCCTCCTTCCCCACGTATATCAGCTCAGCCCCGGGCTTTGCATAGGAGAGCAGCCTCCGGCTCACCAGGCGGTCGTAGATTATAACATCTGCCTGCTGCAGCAGCTTCATGCCCCGAACCGTTATCAGCTCGGGGTCTCCGGGACCGCCGCCCACCAAGTAAACCTTCCTCATCTCAGCATCCCTGCGCTTCTCATGAGAACTTCCACATTCAGCTTACCCGCGGTGCTCATCTCACCGCTCTCCGGCTGATTCACCGTAACCCTTGCGGGTGCAAATATCGCCGGGTCCACCCTGTAGAAGTCGTACCCAGCCTCCCTGAACACCTCCGCGAAGGGCTTGCCGTAGGAGGTGGAGCTTGAGGACACCAGCTTTGATGCCTCAAACCCCTCAGCCACCAGGTACACCTCTCCACCGTAGATTATCATGTCGTTGGTGACCCCCATCATGGCGGCATCCCCGCCCACCACGGGAGCCACGGGCGCCCTGCCCAGCGCCGAGCGCACCGCATTAACGTCCATGTTCAGGTGCATCGCCCTGTACAGAGCCGTCTCCACCACCCTCGCGGACACCTGGAGGCTCCCCGCAATGGACGCGGTGGGGGCAAGGAGTATGTACAGGTTCTCCTGCTCAACCCCGCACTCCCGTGCAATCTCCTCCACCAGCTTCTCCGGGGGCGGTGCAGGAGCCTCAAGGGCTATAACCGCAACATCGCTCTCCTCCTCATACCCCAGGGCACGGTAGGTGCTCGCCGGCTTGCGCGCCAGTATCCTCGCGGGTCCCGAGCCCAAGGAGAAGAAGTCGCCCTCCGCCAGCTTCCATCCCGCCTTCTGCGAGCCCAGGCAGGCGATGGCTGGTTTCCTGACCTCAACCTCCACCACGGGGAGCATGCCGAAGCCGTAGTCGTGCATGCTCACCCTCACCCTGCCGAGCCCGCCCATGCAGGCTTCGGCGAACATGGCGCCGGCGGCGAAGCTTCCCGGCGCCCTGACGCCGCAGTCAATCAGGGTGGCACCTCCTGCCCTGCGCACCTCCACCCCGAGCTCCTCGCTGCGAGCCACCATCTCCCTGACTATCTCACACGCCGAGCGGTTCAGGTTCATAAGCTCACCTTCCATAAAAATCTGCACAGGATATATAAATTTACTCCCCTAAGAAACAGTTAAACTTTATGCAAGAAAATTTTAAATAGGGGCGATACGCAGCTCCAGCGCAATCTCTGCGCTTATCTGCCCCCGGTTCCGCCCCTCAGGCTCCTGAAGTCCTTGAAGGGCAGCACCCTGCCGGCGCTCATGCCAAGCTTGCGCCAGTGCACTATGTGGTTCAGCTCGGACTTTAGCCACACCAAGCGTGCCTTCTCATCCTCCCTGCTCATCCCCTCCTCCCTTGCCTTCAGGTAGCTCTCAAAAGCCTGAAGGAACTCCGCCACCTCATCATCCTTCGGGTACCTCTCGGTGAGCTCCTGCAGCCTCGTCCTCACCTCCTCCAGCACCTGGGCATACTCCTCCTCACCGTCTATGAACATCCCGAAGGCATCATCCAGCCTTCTCGCAACATCCTCAACAGTGTATGCGCTTGCCTTTACCATGCCCTTCACCCTTTAATAACTATCTCTGCATCGCCATTAATAATCCTTTTCTTCACGCGCTCCGCCGTTGCGTGTGCCTCGTGGAGGGGCAGGGGAAGACGCCCGCGGAAGGGCAGGCTCTGCACGAGCCTGAGCGCCTCCTCCGCGGAAACCAGGTGCCCGGGGCTCACGTACACCACCCTGCTGCCCCTGCGCAGCGCATACCCCACCACCTCACCCCGGTGCACCACTGGCACTGGAGAACTCTCCTCGGGCTCTCCCTCCACCCTGCCGCAGAGCAGACGCCCAGCCACCCCCACGGTGGGGATGCGGAGCAGCACTCCTAAGTGGGTGGCGATGCCGCAGCGCCTCGGATGCGCCACCCCGTGCCCGTTCACCAGCAGCACATCCACCCTGCTGCGCACCCTGCGCACCGCCTTTATAACCGCCCCCATCTCCCTGAAGGCAAAGTAGCCGGGGATGTAGGGGAGGTGAACCCTCTGGCATGCGGTGGTGCGCTCCACCACCCTGCCCCCCTCCACCACGGCAACCGCAGCAGCAGCGAAGGAGCCGGCGTAGGCGGCATCAGCTCCGGCAACAGCCTCAGCCCTCTCAAGGCGCCCCGGCTTAACCCTGGCGGCGATTCTTCGCTGAATCTCAGCCAGCCTCCGCCTCTCCACCGCTCCACCTCTCAGCCATGGCGAGCTTTCGCCTGTAGCTCTTCAGGCACACGGGGCAGCAGAAGTACCTCTCCACGTTCCTGAACTTGTATATGTAGGGCTTCTTAGTTATGTTGCTCCCGCAGTACTCGCACTCCAGCTCAGCCTTTATCATCTGCAGCGGGGGCTCGCTCTCCTTCAGGGTGTCAAGAACCAGCTCCACCTCAATCTCGTCCGCATGCCTGCGAAGCTCCTCAATCAGCCCGGATAGCTCCTCCATGTCCCTGATGAGCGCCTTTGCAAGCACGTTCAGCCTCCCAGTTACACGGTACATCTCCACTATCTCGGGCACCTCGGATATCCTGCCGAGACTCTCGCCATCAGCCTTGAGCCTCAGGTACACCGAGAGGGGATTGTCAAGGGCATCCCTGCTGATTTCAACGGTGAACCTGCTTATAACACCCTCCCTGACCAGCCTCTCTATCCTGTTTTTGATGGTGGGTCTGCTCACCCTGAGTCTGGCGGCGATTTCCGAAACCGGAGTGCGCGAGTTTTCCTGAAGCATCCTCAGAATTTTAACATCCATGGTATCCAGCTTCATCTGCATCTCCTTATCAGTATCCGGCAGTGACGTGGAAAAGGTATTTTACATTCCGGAAAACATCATCCGGTGGTGATGTGATGAAGTGAAGGCAAAAAGTATTTTTGGGATGGGTGCAGAGTAGGCATGGAGGTGGTGTAAATGGCAATAGACCCGGTGTGCAAGATGGAGGTTGACGAGGCGAGTGCGAAGTGGAAGAGCACCTACAAGGGGCAGACCTACTACTTCTGCGCTCCAGGATGCAAGACCGCCTTTGAGGCAGACCCGGAGAAGTACCTGCAGGGTGGTGGGGCTCACACTCACGGCAGCCACGGTCATGGCTGCGGGCACCACTGACCCCTCTTCTTTTTTATGCATCCCGTTGCGGTATCCATACTGGAGCTTTTTCCGGGGCTCACACGTGCGGTTGAGGTGGGGGTGGGCAGGAGGCGGGAGGTGCTTGAGGCTCTCAGGAGCTCTGGAGTGGAGGTTACCGCGGTTGATGTGGTGCCCATGAGGGGGGTTGTGGTGGACGATGTGCTTGAGCCTGAGCTGGGCATTTACTCGGGAGCGGAGCTCATCTACTCCCTGCGCCCGCCCCCGGAGCTTTACCCCCACCTCATAAAGCTTGCGGAGCGGGTGGGGGCGAGCCTGGTGATAGTCCCCATGAGCACCGACCCTGCTCCAGCTGGCATGAGGCTGGTGAACCACCGCGGGGTGGCTCTCTACGTGTGGCGCCCCTGTGCGGGGGGCGTGTAAGCCCGCTTGCCTACGTCACCCTTGAGTCTGGGTGAGGCATGGACGCGCAGGAGATACTTGAGCTCTTCAGGCGAACCGAGGTGGACGAGTCCTGGTCCTTCGGGTGGCTGAAGCAGTCCCAGACCGGCAAGCTCACCCACTGCTACCACAGGTACCCGGCGAAGTTCATACCCCAGCTCGTGGAGAGGCTGCTGGAGGAGTACGCCCCGGGGGAGGTGCATGTTAACGACCCCTTCTTCGGGTGCGGCACCACCGTGGTCAGCGCCGTTACTAAGGGGTGCTTCGCCAGCGGCACCGAGATAAACCCCGTGGGGTGGCTCATAGCGAAGGTCAAGGCAACCCCCCTGGAGCCGGGGTGGCTTCAAAGCAGGGTGAGGGGCTTCCTGAGGAGAGCGTGGGAGAGCAGAGCGGAGCCCCTGGTGCCGGAGAGGTACGCGGAGAGGCTGGGGTACTGGTTCCCTGAGGAGCAGATGGATAAGCTCGGCAGGCTGCTGGCGGAGATAATGCGGGAGGAGGGGCGGGTGAGGGATTTCCTGCTGGTGGGCTTCAGCCACATACTAAAGAGCTGCTCCCTGTGGTCCCAGAGCAGCACCAAGCCCCTGAGGAACCCCGGAAAGAGGCTCCCGGAGCCCCTGAGCGCCTTAGAGAGGCACCTGCAGAAGATGCTCAGGGGCAACGAGGCCTTCTGGGAGGTGGCACCGGAGAGGCTCAGGAGGGAGCCCGAGGGGATGCTGCGCATAGAGGTGGGGGACGCAAGGGCGCAGCCCGTGGAGAGCGGCAGCGTGGACATAGTTATAACCTCAAGCCCCTACGTAACCAGCTACGAGTACGCGGACCTGCACCAGCTCTCCAACATGTGGCTTGATACGGTGCATGACCTGAGGGAGTACAGGCGGAGGTTCATAGGCTCCCTGTACGCGGAGCGCGGCAGGCAGCCAGAGGGGGAGATTGCGAGGATGATAGTGGAGAGGCTTGAGGAGCGCTCCCCCAGGCTTGCGGCGAGCGTTGCCGCCTTCTTTGCCGACATGCAGCAGGTGTTCCGCGAAACCGCGAGGGTGCTCCGCCGGGGAGGCAGGGCGTGCTACGTCATAGGCAACACCCGGCTCAGGGGGGTGGAGGTGCTGAATGCGGAGGCTTTCGCGGAGGGTATGCAGATTGCGGGGCTTGAGCTTGAGAGGGTTATAAGGCGCAGGATACCCCTCAAAATCCTGCCCCAGAGGCGTGACCCCGTGACAGGGAGGTTTTCAAGCGCTTCAACGGGTGCGGAGGCGTACCCCGAGGAGTTTATAGTGGTGTGCAGGAAGGTGTGAGGATGGGCTTGAGCGCTGTGGAGAGGCTGAGAGTGCTGCTCAGGCTGATAAAGGTGGAGCACACCCTCTTCGCGCTCCCCTTCCTGTACTCGGGGGCGGTGCTTGCCTCTGGAGGGGTCCCGGAGGGGCGGGTTTTGCTCTGGATAACCCTCGGGCTCTTCGCGGCGAGAACCGCCGGGATGTGCCTCAACAGGCTGATTGACAGGGAGATAGATGCCGCCAATCCGAGGACCGCCCGCAGGGTTGAGATGCTCAACCTGCTCTCCCCGCGCTTTGTGTGGCTGACTGTGGGGGTGTCCTTCGCCCTGCTCCTCCTCTCGGCGCTCATGCTCAACCCCCTGTGCGTGCTGCTCTTCCCCCTGGTTGCGGCTCTCCTGGTGGTTTACCCCTACACCAAGCGCTTCACCTGGCTCTCGCACCTTGTGCTGGGAAGCGCTCTGGGCATGGCACCTCTCGGCGCCTGGGCGGCTGTGAGGGGGAGCATAGAGCTTCCAGCCCTGCTGCTCTTTGCGGCGGTGATGTTCTGGGTTGCGGGGTTTGATGTTATATACGCCCTCCAGGACGTTGAGTTTGACCTCAGGTACGGGCTGTTCTCAATACCCGCCAGATTCGGAGAGGAGGCTGCTCTCAGGCTCTCGGGGGTGCTCCACCTGATGAGCCTGCTCTCCCTCTGGCTCCTCATGCGCGTGTGTGAGCTCGGGGCGGTGTACGGGTTTGGTCTGGTGGTGATGGGTGGCATTCTCGCCCTGGAGCACCTGCTGGCGCGCAGACGCCACATTGGCCCTGCTTTCTTCCACGCCAATGCGGTGTTCAGCGCGGCGTTCCTGGTGTTCATCCTGCTCGGGGTGGTGCTCAGGTAAACGCATGCGTTGGATATGCTGGCGATGTGCCCCATAAATGTAAACGCATGTGTTCAACACGGCAGAAAGGGTTATAACTCCCGCCTCCAAAGCAACGCCGATGAGGCGTATGATGGGATTTCAGGAGGCTCTTTCCAGGATTCTCGGCAGCCTTCAGCCCCTTGAGGCTGAGGCTGTGCCAGTGCGCTGTGCCGCTGGCAGGGTTCTTGCGGAGGATGTGCACGCTCCCATTGACCTGCCCCCCAGCGACAGGGCGGCGGTTGACGGCTACGCCCTGAGGCATGAGGACACCCTTGGGGCGCCGGTTCGCCTCAGGCTCAGGGGCAGTGTAACCGCAGGGGAGGTGCCGGAGGGTGAGCTTGCCCCCGGGGAGTGCGTGCAGATAACCACGGGAAGCGTGCTGCCTTCAGGAGCTGATGCGGTGGCGCTCGTGGAGAGGGTGAGGCTGGAGGGGGAGTGGGTGGTTCTGCAGGCGGGGGTTGGCAGGTACGAGGGTGTGCACCGCAGGGGCGAGGAGGTGCGAAGGGGTGAGCTTGTGCTTCCCCGGGGTACCAGGCTCACCCCCAGGGACGTGGGGGTGCTCTCTGGCATGGGTGTGGCTGAGCTCATGGTGGCTCGCAGCCCCAGGGTGGGGCTCATCGTGACTGGAAAGGAGCTGCAGTCTCCGGGGGAGGAGATGCGTCCTGCGGGCACCTACGATGCCAACACGGGTGCAATTGCGGGTGAGGCTGAGAGGCTGGGATGCAGGGTGGTTTTCAGCACCATCTGCGGGGATTCCAGGGAGGAGGTGGAGGCGGCTATGGGCAGGGCGCTGGAGCTGGCGGATGTGGTGGTGGCAACGGGTGGTACCGGGATAGGCTCACTGAACCTGAGCATACGCATGCAGAAGGAGTTTGCCCAGGACGTCATGCCCTTCCTGCTTGAGGAGAGGGGTGAGCTCCTGGTGTACGGGGTGCGCTCCATCCCGGGAAAGCCCCTCGCCTTCGGGCTGGTGGATGGCAAGCCCGTGTTTGCGCTGCCGGGCTGGCCCCTGAGCGCCGTGGTGACCTTCCACTTCTATGTGAAGCCCGCTCTGCTGAGGCTTATGGGGGTGAGGGAGCAGCCACGAGAGGCTGCGGTGCTGGAGAGGGGTGTGGAGAAGGAGAGGCATCTGACTAAGTTTGCGCCCGTGCGCCTGAGACGCCGTGAGAGGGTGGTTGCCGAGCCTCTTTACCTCCCCGGACCTCCATCAGCGGCAAGGGCTTTCAGGGCGCTGGCGCAGGCGGATGGAATTGCGGTTGTGCCGGAGGGGGTGGAGAGGCTTGAGGCAGGTGAGGTGGTGGAGGTGGAGCTGCTGTGAGGGCGCAGGAGGTGCTGAACAGCGCTCTTGAGAGCGTCCGCACCCTTGAGGCTGAGGCAGTGCCAGTGTGCTGTGCCGCCGGCAGGGTTCTTGCGGAGGATGTGCACGCCCCCATTGACCTGCCACCCTTCACCAGGGCGACAATGGACGGGTATGCCCTCAGGGCGGTGGATTCGGGAAGAGGGGCACGCCTGAGGCTGGTGCGCGGGGAGAGGCTTGGGGCAGGTGAGGCGGTGCCGGTGGCCACGGGTGACCCCCTGCCACGGGGGGCGGATGCGGTGCTCAGGCGTGAGCATGCCAGGGTTGAGGGGGAGCACCTGGTGGTGCTGCGGGAGGTGAAGCCCGGCAGGGATGTGGCGTACAGGGGTGAGGATGTCAGGGCAGGGGAGAGGGTGCTGAACGCGGGCACGGTGCTTGAGCCCCTGCACCTTGGGCTCCTCTCCGGGTTCGGGCTGACCCACGTGAGGGTGGTGCGAAGGCCGAGGGTTGCCCTTATAGTTACGGGCAGCGAGGTGGTTGAGCCTGGGGAGAGGCTTGAGAGGGGAAGGGTATATGACATGAACACCCCCACCCTCAGCGCTGAAATCCTCAGGTGCGGGGCGCAGGTGCTGGGCTATGGCATAGTCAGGGACGAGTACAGTGAGCTGAAGCGGGTGCTTGTGAGAGCTTCGCGGGAGGCTGACTTGGTCGTTACCACGGGCGGGAGCTCAAGGGGTGAGAGGGACTTAGTGCCAAAAATACTGGAGGAGGCGGGTGAGAAGAGGGCGCACTTCCTGGCGATAAAGCCGGGTAAGCCAATGGCGTACGGTGTTCTTAACGGCAAGCTGGTTTTTGCACTTTCAGGCTGGACGGCTGCTGCATGGGTGACTTTTGAGGTGTTTGTAAAGCCCGTGATACTGAAGCTCGGGGGGATGTGCTATTCTCCGCCGGTGGTTGAGGCGGTGGCTGAGAAAACCATACGCTCAAGGCGTGGACGGCGTGACTTCGTCAGGGTGGTGCTGAGCAGGAGGAACGGGTGCTGCTACGCGAAGCCTCTGGAGGTTCAGCGCTCTTCGGTGCTGCTCTCCCTTGCGAGGGCTCACGGGCTCGTTGAGGTGCCTGAGGGGGTGGAGAGAGTTGAGGCGGGTGCACGGGTGCAGGTGAGGGTGCTGAGGAATGCAGGCTATACCTTCCCTTAGAATCTCGCTTACGGACGCATGCAACCTCAGATGCGTGTACTGCCACGCCGAGGGCATGAGGGAGGTGCGGAGGTGCAGGAGGCTCCTTCCCGGTGATGTTGAGCTGATAGTGAGAACGGGCACAGCCTTCGGGGTGCGCAGGGTCAAGCTGACGGGGGGTGAGCCCCTGCTCAGATGGGATATAGTCAGGGTGGTGGAGAGGCTTGCAGGAATCAGGGAGCTTGCCTCTCTGAGCATGACCACCAACGGGGTGCTCCTGGGGGAGATGGCTGGAGAGCTCGTCAGAGCGGGGCTGAGGCGGGTGAACGTGAGCCTGGACACCCTCAGGGAGCGCACCTATGCCAGCCTTACCGGTGGGGGTATGCTGTGGAGGGTCGTGGAGGGGATAGATGAAGCCCTCGCCAGGGGTATGGAGGTGGAGCTGAACACCGTGGTGATGCGGGGGATTAACCTGGAGGAGCTTCCGGGTATTATTGAGTTCGCTTCCAGGCGGGGGTGCAGCCTGCAGCTCATAGAGCTGGTGGAGCCCGCTCACAACCCCGCCTTCTACCGCAGACATCACGTTGGGCTGGAGGTGGTGGAGTGCATGCTTGCCAGCATGGGGGAGAGGGTGGCTGGAAGGCGGTCCCCCCACGACCGCCCGGTTTATATGGTGGATGGGGTGAGGGTTAGCCTCTGCACCAGGGTGAGCACCTCATCGGGGTGCACCGGGATGCGGTGCAGGGGGCTGAGGGTTACGGCGGATGGATTCCTCAGGGGCTTCAGGTACTCAGACTCCCGCAGGGTGGAGATTCCCGGGGATGGTGAGCGGGGGGTGAGGAGGGCTTTTGAGAGGGCGGTTGAGCTGCTGCTTGATTGAAGGGGTGGTGGTCATGTATGGTGAGGCTCAGGGACGGATGAGCAGGGTTGTGGTTGAGAATGTGGGGTGTACGGTCTGCGGCTGCCTGTGCGATGACATCGTGCTTGAGATTGAGGATGGGAGGATAGTCCAGGTCAGGCACGCGTGCAGGATGGGCACCGCGAAGTTCATGCACGCCACCAGCGAGGAGAGGCTGAGGTACCCGCTGATACGGAGGGGTGGGAGTCTGAGGCGGGCTGAGCTGGATGAGGCGCTCACCCTGGCGGCTGAGATTCTGCTGGAGTCATCACGGCCGCTCCTGTTTGGCTGGTCTGAGACCTCCTGTGAGGCTCTGAGGGTGGGCATAAGGATAGCAGAGGAGATAGGGGGCATAGTGGATAACTGCTCCAGCATCTGCCACAGCCCGTCTATTCTGGCGCTGCAGAGCACCGGGATGCCGACGTGCACCCTGGGGGAGGTGAAGAACAGAGCTGACCTGGTGATATACTGGGGTGCCAATCCCGCAGCCTCCCATCCGAGACACCTCTCCAGGTACTCCGCGTTTCCGCGGGGGTACTTCAGGGAGCGGGGCAGGTCGGACAGGAGGCTGGTGGTGGTGGACGTCAGGAGAAGCGAGACGGCTGAGATTGCTGACTGGTTCATACAGGTGGAGCCGAATTCTGACTATGAGGTGCTGACGGTGCTGCGCATGCTGGTGAGGGGGCTGGAGGTGAACAGGGAAAGGGTTGGAGGGGTGCGTGTGGATGAGCTGGGGAGGCTGGCGGAGGTGATGAAGGGCTGCAGCTTCGGGGTGATGTTCTTCGGACTCGGGCTGGCGAGCTCACGGGGAAAGAGCTGGAACGTGGCGGCGGCTATAAGGCTGGCGGAGGACCTGAATGCCCACACGAAGTTTGCGGTGCTCCCCATGCGGGGGCACTGCAACGTGGCGGGCACCAATCAGGTGCTGGGATGGCAGACGGGCTTCCCGTATGCGGTGGACTTCTCCAGGGGGTACGCCTGGTACAACCCTGGAGAGACCAGCGTCGTTGACCTCCTCGCCAGGGGCGAGGTTGACGCCATGCTGGTGATAGGCGCAGACCCGGGGGCGCACCTGCCTAAGAGGGCGGTGAGGCGGATGGCGGAGATTCCGCTGATAGTGGTGGAGATCTCTCATAACCCCACGACCATGCTGGCGGATGTGGTGCTCCCGGGAGCTGTGGTTGGGCTTGAGAGCGCCGGCACCTGCTACCGCATGGACGATGTGCCGGTGCGCGTGAGGCAGGTGATTCCTCCCGTCTCTGGTGTGCCCTCGGATGAGTGGGTGCTGGAGCAGATATACCGCAGGATAAGGGAGAGGAAGGGGGCAGGCAGGTGAGCCTCAGGGTTGTTATCAACACCGCCAGAACCGTGGAGCAGGGGGAGGTGGTGAAGGGGGGCAGGAAGCTGCGGGAGGTGTACAGGGAAAGGGCGGCGGTCTGCTTCCTGCATCCGGAGGATGCCGCCGAGCTGGGCGTTGGAAGCGGGGACAGGGTGCTGGTGAGGACAGGGGTGGGTGGGGTGGTGCTCAGGGCGATGCTGAGCGAGAGGGTGCAGAGGGGCTCGGTGCTGCTCCCCCTGTCCCCCTGGGCGAACCTCATAATAGACGAGCGCACCTGGTGCACGGGCTCTCCTGGGTACAAGGGCATGGTGGGGGTGGTGGAGAAGACAGAGCGGCAGGTGCTGAGCATAGAGGAGCTCATGAGGGGATACCTGGAGGGGGTTGACACCCGTGTTGACCCGCCACCCGGCGTTTTCAGCCGTGCGTTTAACTTCAACACAAATGTTGACAAACATGGGTAACATCCACATGGCATAAAAAGCGTGAATTTAGATTATTTTTTGAAAATATATCATAATACTGGAGAAATGGAAAAATTTATATACTCCAAGTATGTTACACTATGCGTTGAACACAGGAGGTGATAGCGTGAAGGAGGAGTTCCCGATACCACTGGCTTCGGATACCACCTCCGGCAGGTACAGGGAGGAGTACCCCGGAATCGGAGAGTGCGAGGTTGTTGAGACGGTGTGCTCAAACCAGTGCGAGACCATGTGCGGTATAAAGGCGTACGTGCATGAGGGCAGGATAAGGCGGGTGTACGGCAATGAGGCGCACCCCATAAGCAGGGGCGGGCTCTGCACGAAGGGGCAGTTCATGGGGCTCTACCCGTACTCCCCCTACAGGGTGAAGTACCCGATGATAACCCAGAGGGATGGCAGCAAGAAGCGTGTCACCTGGAGCGAGGCGCTTGACTTCATCGCCGACAGGCTGAAGGAGGTCAGGGAGAAGTACGGTCCGGGAGCGCTTGCGTACTTCGGCTCGGGCAGAACCGACCAGCAGGAGCGCTGGCTTGGGCACATGTTCATGGAGCTGTACGGCAGCCCCAATGTGACGGGAACCGGTCCCCTGTGCGGTGAGAACAACGGTGTTGGTGCCCACTTCACCTTCGGCTCAACCTTCGGGCTGGGCAGGCAGACCCAGGGGTGCGAGGACTGGGTGAACAGCAAGTGCATCTTCATCTGCGGCAAGAACGTCATGGAAACGGAGGTGGTGACCTCCCAGTGGCTGATTGAGGCGAAGGAGAGGGGTGCTAAGCTGATAGTCATGGACCCCCGCTACACGAAGACCGCAGCCAAGGCGGACCTATATCTGCAGCACCGCCCGGGTACGGATGTTGGAGTCTTCAACGCCATGATGCACGTGATAATAG
The DNA here is from genome assembly GCA_015521945.1 of Candidatus Hydrothermarchaeota archaeon. Taxonomy (GTDB): domain Archaea; phylum Hydrothermarchaeota; class Hydrothermarchaeia; order Hydrothermarchaeales; family BMS3B; genus JAADFH01. The sequence continues at coordinate 1,928 of WANG01000133.1, read as the reverse complement.
AGGAGGACCTGTATGACCACGATTTCGTGAGCAGGTGGTGCCACGGGTGGGAGAAGTTCAGGGAGTTCATCCTGAAGTACTACTCCCCGGAGAGGATGGAGGAGCTCACCTGGGTGCCGGCTGAGAAGCTCAGGAAGGCGGCGAGGATGTTCGCGACCCTCACGCCCAGCACGATAGTGAGCAACCACGGCACGGCGCAGCAGTACAACGGCACCAATAACGGCAGGGCCACGGCGATTCTGACCGCCATAGTCGGGAACCTGGGCAAGCCCGGGGGCGGCTGGACGGTGATGCACCAGACCAGGGGGGCATACCCCACGGGCCTGCCGCCCGATGCCAAGCCGAAGGATGGGGTGACAAAGGACGAGAAGTTCCTGCTCAACGGCTGGTGGGGAAGAACCATAGGCATGCGCTACAAGGGCAACCAGTACTGCCCGCCGCACCCCTACGGCACATCGCTGGCTGACTGGTGGGACTTCGTGTATGAGGGCAAGATAAGGGCGCTGATATGGAATGGCAACCAGGCGTGCAACCAGCCCAACGGGTACTACGTGAGGGAGGCGCTGAAGAAGCTGGACATCTCGGTGCACCTGGGTCTGTGGGCGAACACCACGGGCAAGCTGTCCACGGTGGTGCTGCCCATCTGCTACGGGTTTGAGTTTGATGGCACAACCCACCATGCGAATGAGCGCAGGCTGGAGTGGCACCGCAAGGTGGTTGACCCCCTGTGGGAGCAGCGTCCGGGGAGGGACTTCTGGATAGCCCTCGCGAGACGCTTCGGGTGGGACCTGACGAAGTACGTGGGCAAGACCCCCGAGAGCGTGCACGACTACTTCGTTAAAGCCTGGCCCCTCTCCTACGGGCAGACCGCCAAGTTCTGCAAGGAGAACCTGGGGAGAGCCTGGTGGCCCCACCTGAAGGGTGAGGAGCTGCCGATGTACTACATGTACATGGAGGACCAGAACTACCCCGGCACGGACACCAGGTTCCCGACGCCAAAGAAGAAGGTCATGCTCTACTCCGAGGAGCTGGAGGAGCTGGGCTACGACCCCATACCGGTGCTGCACGAGCCCACGGAGTCGGTGGTGAGGACGCCGAAGGTGGCCGAGGAGTACCCGCTGACGCTCACCACGGGGCACGTTGCGGAGACCTACCACGAGCAGGGCAGGTACCTGCCGTGGGGGGCGGACCTGCAGCCACACCAGTTTGTGAACATCCACCCGGATACCGCCAAGGCGCTGGGCATTGAGGATGGAGACATGGTGTACGTGGAGTCCAGGCGTGCAATTGTCAAGGCGAAGGCGAGGGTTAACCACGCGGTGCATCCTCGCGTGGTCTGGATGCCGGAGGGCTGGGACGAGGAGCAGCCCTTCTTCCCGTACGCACCCACCGACCTGCTGCTGCCATCGGAGATTGACCCCTTCTACGGGCAGGCGCAGTACAAGGGCTCGGGGCTGGTGAAGGTGTACAAGGCTGATAGCGATGACCCGCTGACCGGGGTCGGTCCGAAGAAGGAGGCGCTGAAGGGTCCGATGATGAAGCTGAAGCTGTTTACCGGCTGGTATGCAAAGCCCTTCACGGAGATTGAGAGGGAGCAGTGCAGGAATCTGATGGAAGAAGATGTGCAGGCGATGAGAGGTGAGTGAGATGACTCAGGCGATGCAGTTTCATGAAATCCAGCGGAGTTCTGTGGGGATATTCACAGATACGGAGCGCTGCATCGGCTGCAGGAGCTGCGAGATAGCGTGCAAGATGGAGAAGGAGCTGCCAGCTGGTCCTGTTAGGCCGATGCGTGTTATTGAGCTTGGTCCTGAGAAGTTCGGTGAGCGGATACGTTACGACTTTATTCCCATGAACTGCTTTCACTGTGGAAGGGCGCCCTGCGTTGAGGCCTGTCCTACAGGAGCGATGCAGAAGAGGGAGGATGG